>JBDTTN010000253.1:0-4864 GCA_039930625.1 Gemmatimonadota bacterium
ACACCGAGGGCCTGACGATGACCGGCGCCGCGATCGGGACGCCTCACTACATGAGCCCCGAGCAGTGCCACGCGATGCCGCTCTCCGGCGCCACCGACCAGTACTCCCTCGGCGTCACGGCGTATCAGATGATCACCGGCTCGCTCCCCTTCGAAGGGGGGAGCGCCATGAACATCATGTTCAAGCACGCGCACGAGCCGCCTGCCCCCCTGCTGGAGCGGGTCCCCGACTGCCCGCCGGAACTCGCGACGGTGGTGGAGCGGATGCTCGCCAAGAAGCCCGAGGATCGCTTCGCCCGGATGGAGGATGTGGTTCGGGCCCTGAATGCGCCGATGATGGACCACGACGATCCGGTGCGGTCGCAACTGATTCAGTATGCCCTGCAGGGGGAGAACCGCCGCCTGCTCAAGCGGGTGAGTACGCCGCGCAGCCCGGTATCCGCGGTACTCGCGAACCAGCTGGGCCGATCGCCGAAGACTCGGCGAGGAGCCGCGCCCAAGCCGGCGGGCAAAACCACCACCCTGGTGCCCCCGGCGCAGCCGGAATCCCGCCGCAACCCGCTGTTGATCGGCGGAGCGGTGCTTGCGGTAGCCGCCCTCGCGGCGCTCGCGGTCCTGCAGCCCTGGAAATCCCGGGCAATCGATCCGAAGCCGACGTCGGAATTGGCAGGCCACGTCCTTGCAACTGTTCCGCAGCCGGGGCCCGCCGCGCCCGATTCGAACGCCGCTGCAGTCGCCAGTCAGGCGGAATCGACGGCGGCCACGATGAATTCGACGCAGGCGGTGCCTCCGCCGACGGTCGCGGTGACCCCGAAGCCGGTCGTCCCGAAGCCGACTCCCACGAAGCCGCAGCGGCCTGCCGGTCGCACCGATCCCGCTCCGAGTCTCCCGGCAGCATCCAGGCTGGCGGAGCTCCAGTCGGTGCAGGTGACCGGTCCGAACAGTCTCAATGCGGGGGAGAGCGCCCAACTCGACGCCGATCCGCTGGATGCGTCGGGGCACAGCGTCACCGGCCGCCAGATCGTCTGGAGGTCGAGTGCGCCCGATGTCGTGACGGTCAATGCCAGTGGCCAGGTAACCGGGCGGCAGGCCGGGCGGGCGGTGATCAGCGCCACGGTGGATCAGGTGAGCGGATCGATGGCCGTCGTGGTGCAGGCGGCCACCGTGACGCTGAGCATCACCCCGGCCGATCTCACACTCGAGGCAGGGAAGTCCGGAACCCTGAGCGCGAATCTGCTGGGCGCCGGCGCGCGGCCCGCCGATCACACGGTGCAATGGAGCTCCGGAGCACCCCAGGTGGCGACCGTGAATGCCGACGGTACCGTGACCGCGCGCAGCGCGGGAACCGCGACCATCACCGCCGTGACCGCGGGGCGCCAGGCGACGTCCACGGTGACCGTGACTGCCGCCGCCGGCCCCAGTGAGGACGAGCTTCGCACCCAGGTCGATGGAACGATTCAGGCCTACGCCCGCGCCCTCGAGTCGCGTGATGTCGGCAGGGTCCGCCAGGTCTTCCCCAGCATGACATCCCTGCGGGAGCAGCAGTTGAAGCAGGCGTTGCCCAACATGAAGAACCTGCAGGTGCGCCTGACCCTCAACGAGCTGCAGCTCAGCGGTGATAACGCGACCGCCGTCGTCTCGGGGAAGTGGCTCTTTCAGGCCGCAGGCCAGCGCAACGAGCTGCCGGCGGACAATGTCTATCAGCTCGCCCGCCGAGGAACCGGCTGGGTGATCACCGAGATCCGTTGAGGTTGCCGATGAGGGGTGCGCGCCGCTTCGCGGGGAGTCTCGCCGCCGTCGTGCTGGTCCTGCTCGCCTGCCGAGATGTGCTCACCGACCTGCCGGATGTGCGGGTGCGGTCGGTGACCGTTAGTCCCGACAGCTCGGACCTGGTCATCGGAGCCAGCGGATCCCTCAACGACTTCCCGCTCGACCAGAGTGGAGCCTTTCGCCCTGGCCGGCCGGTGACCTGGGTCAGCGCCGATCCCTCGATCGCCACGGTCAATGACACAGGCGGGATCATCGGTGTCTCCGGGGGATCGGTGACGATCACCGCCACGGTCGATGGCGTACAGGGATCCGCGCGCGTCCGGGTGGGTACCCAGCCCGGGATCGGCCTGACCGCGACGACGGCGACCTTCAACGCGCAGGCTGGTCAAGCCAATCCGGCTCCGCAGACTATCACGATCTCCAACACCGGCGGCCTCTCGCTGACCGATCTCGCGGTGGGGACCATTCAGTACACCGGCGGGCAGCAGAACTGGCTGCTCACCGGCCTGAGTGGCACGATTGCACCTGTGACCCTGACGTTGACGGCACTCAGCGCCGGCATCTTTGCGGCGGGAACCTACACAGCCACCGTACCGGTAACCTCCACCGTCGCCGCGAACAGTCCGCTCACGGTCACGGTTACACTGGTCATCGCGCCCGGGCCACCGGCCGCCCGGGTCATTACCATCACGGCGGGCAATAACCAGTCAGCCTCCGCCGGTTCCGCGGTGACGGTCGCACCCTCAGTGCAGGTGAGCGACACCTTCGGTAACGCGGTGTCGGGCCTGTCGGTGACCTTTTCGATTCTCAGTGGCAGCGGGAGTGTGACGGGCGGGAGTGCGCTGACGGATGCCGCGGGCAACGCGACGGTCGGGTCCTGGACGCTCGGTGCCTCGGGCGCCGTCCCCGCCACCGGCTTCTATCCCAACCAGCTCCTGGTGACCAGTCAGGCAGCCTCATCCGTGGCCTTCCAGGCCAGCGCCTACTTCAACTACACCACCCACGTGCACCCGATGTGGGCGTCGGCTGCGGCCGGGGGCTGCACCTTCTGCCATACCGCCGTCAATGGGCTGGGAGGCCTCAGTCTCGGCGGCACCGCGGCCGCAACCTACCCGCAGCTCTTCAACGTGCCCACCACCTGTCAGTCGGGGCAGTTGCTGGAGGTGTCGCCAGGGGGTGGCGTTACCGCCGAAGCGGCGAGCCTGCTGGTGCAGAAGCTGGATCATACGGCGCCGGCGGCCTGTCCCAGCGGGATGCCCAGCAACAGCACCCTGATTCCCGCGGCCATGCGGGACACTATCCGCGCCTGGGTCCGAGCCGGCGCACCGCTCAACTAGTTCCGCAGTGGACCCGCCACCCGATCGGGTGGCGGTGTGCCGTCAGAAGGAACCCTCCAGGCCGGCAGTCCAGATCCAGTCGGGCTGCATCCCGGTCTTCCGCATCGGGGCCATGGCGTTCACCACCATCACCGTGCCGCCCCGCACCCGGAACTTCATTCCCATCGACAGGTTCACCAGCTCGTCTCTGCGATTCGGGACGTTGGTGGATGGAATACGCCGCTGCAGCGGAAAGCTGTAGACGATGTCGCCCGGCAGGGTCTCCTTGCGGGCGCCGACCTGCCACGAGGTGATGAGTTCGCCACCGAAAGTCGCCCACGGCGCCATCAGCTGGTCGAACCCCACCGTGGCGAGGAACGCATCGTTCACGGTCGCAGTGCTGCGCGCCAGGTAGCCGACGTTGAGGTGCGGCGCGAAGTCGCCGAATTGCGCCGACGCGATGCCCAGTGCGCGGACCGAGGTGAATCCGGCGCCGAGCAGATCGTTCTCGTTGCCGGTGGGGAAGCGGACCTCGCTGAGCAGCGCCGCCCCGAACTTCTTCCCCTGGCCAAGATTGATCTTGACCCGTCCGACCACGTCGCCGATCCCGGAGGCTGAGCCGCTTACCCGCGTGGTCGCCCGCAGAATCGGGTTCGCGGGATCGCCGCCGAAGTTGTGCACCGTCGAGTTGCCGAAGGGCAGGATCTGCGCGGTGCTCGAGCCGTCCAGCGTGGTCCGCACGAAGGGAATTGCGACACCCACGTCCATGAAATCGAGCACGCCCCAGGTGGCATTCAGATAGGCGCTCGTGATGTTCATGTCCATGCGGAGCTGCACCGCGATATGATCGTTCTCGAAGTCCGGAATGCCGTAGGTGGTATCGCCCACATTCTGATGCGCGAAATTGAACTCGATGTTGTCGAGCGGGGTCCCGTTGAGGCTGGTGAATGCGATCTGGGAGACGTACGCACCGAGGAAGAACCGCCCTCGACCCAGCGTCTGCGAACGCTCGCCGAAGATCGGACCGGGCGAGGTGGAGGTTTGGACCGGAAGGCCGCCGACGATGGTGAAAGTGGTTCCACTGGAGGTCGCACTCAGCGGAGTGGAGGCAACCGAACGCCCGACGGAACTCTCCACGAACCCGATCACGGTCGTCCTGCCCGCCTGCACCGCGGGAATGAAGTGACTCCCGTGACCGCTTCCCACCGAGAGACAGAGTGGCTGGCCACAGTCGCCAAAGGTGAACAGGTCATTGATGCGGCTGTTGAGCGACTGGGCCTCAGCCGGGACCGCAACGCAGACAAGGAAGGCGGCAGTGGCCAGCGATCGCATCGGGTGACTCCGGGGGGTGGGATGAATGGAGCCAACTTACAGCACGCTTGTGGAGGACCGCAATGCTCCCCCGGGGAGGCTTGTTCCCCAAGGCGCCTGCAATTGGGCACCGCCGTCCGCCAGGAGAATCGAAGCGCCACCTCTGGAGCTGACGGGGCAGGGCGCCGCGGCCAGCTTCCTCCTCGGTGGATCGCCCCGATCAGGAGTACTTCATCAGGGCGAGCGGTGTGCGACTCGGAGAGCTGTGCCGCGCGCGCTTACTCGCTGGCGCTCTATTGCAACGATGCCGCGCCGTCGCAGCTCTCGTTCGTCTTTGCAAACAAAGGCGATTTCGGCGGGCTGTCCGAAATTTCGCGAGGGCTGCAGACGGCGATCGCGAGAGAGAGGACCGACCTGCGAAAACAGCAGCGCAGTTCGCTCGCCGAGTTTCCGAAAGCGTTCGCGAGT
>JBDTTN010000254.1:0-4830 GCA_039930625.1 Gemmatimonadota bacterium
ATTCCGCCGCGCCATTCCGCCGTGCCGGGCCTGGAATCGGCTGTCCTGGTGGCTCGCTGGTGCCTTGAGCTCGGCGCCGATCGCGAGCGACCGTGGATCGGGCGCGAGTGCCTGAATGACCGCGACCTCGGGAGCGTTCACATGGCACTGGGCGCAGAAGTCCCGGGCGTGGCAGGTGGCGCAACTCTGCGCTACGCCAACGCTGGAGCCCGTCGGAGGCCGGGCCTCGGCACCGTGTCCGCTGGCGCCAAGGAAGCCGGCTGCCTTATGCGATGGAGGCGCCTCGAACTTCGCGATGCGTTCCCTGGGGAGCGACTGCGCCTGCGCCAGCGTCAGGTGGCAGGTGGCGCAGGCCGTATCTGGTGCGGCGACGTGCTCGGTACGGACCCCGTGGCATGTGAGGCAGGGCTCCGCCCTGGCGGGTTGCACCGCCATCCAGGTGCGGCCGCCGGGCGTGTGGCACTCCGCGCAGGCCAGCACCGAATCGGCGCCCAGCCGCTTCGTCGACTCCCGCGAGTGCTCGGCGTGGGTGAAGCGCAGGTTCGAGATGCGCGGTCCCGACGGGGCCTCCCACTCCACCCGCTTCTGGATTGTCCCGTCGTGACAGCTCGCGCAGGACTCGGCGCTCGGCCACACCGAGCGCGCGGGATCGTTGATTCCCGCATGGCACCCGTCGCAGCCGGGAAAGAGCTTGGCGTGCTTCTCGTGGTCAAAGCGATCACCAAGCCCTTGTGAGGCCGCAGCGCCACCGAGCACAGCCAGGGCGAACACCAGCGCGAGGGCCCTCATCGCCCGGACTCCCGGCGGCGGGCGGGAGGGAGCGGCAGCTGATCGGCACTGGAACCGAGCAGCCATGAGAGACTCGCGCGCAGACGAGTCTGGGACCAGGAGAAGCCGGAAGCGTCGGGGCGCCGGCGGTTCTCGTCGTAACGAACGGCACCAACGCCGAAGCGCAGCCGGTTCGTCGCCCGCACGTCGGCGGAGATCCCGTACCAGGTGAGCGAAGGATTGGTGTAGCGGAGCTCCAGCGGGCGAACCAGGTGTCCGGCTTCCGCCGTCAGCGACAGCGCGGAGATCGGGCGCCAGCTCACACTGCCGTCGCCGCCCTGTGAGGAGGCGCCGGGGCCGTACTCCGCATGGTAGCCACCATCGATGCTCCACGCCGGCGAGAGCGCCAACGTCGCCCCGGCGTTCCAGCGCCAGCCGTCATCCGCGACGATGCCCAGCGGGGCCGACACGCCGGCATCGCTGTACCAGTAGCGCTCCCCGCCGGCGCGGAGGTCCAGGCCACGGACCGGTGTTACCCACAGCGATCCATTCGCCGCGGAGTAGGGCACCGGGCTGAACACGCCCCACAGGGTCCAGAGATCGAAGTACGGTCGATAGCGGCGCACACCGACCGCCCCGCCGAAGCGGCGTTCACTGTGACGGAGGGTGAGATCGGCGCTACCCCACCACTGGTAGGAGAAGTCATACTCGGCGCCACCGCTCAGACTCCAGCCAGCCAGCGGACGAAAGGTCGCCGAGATCGCGCCACGCTCAGCGACCAGGTTCTTCGGTTCGCGGTCGACCTCCCGGAGGTAGTCCACGCGGGCGTCGATGCTGGGGCCCTGCCACTCGATCGCACCACCGGCGACGATCTGGCGTCGCCGAGGCTGGAAATCGTCGAGCGGGTTCAAGGCGTCGCTGGTCACCGGCAGGGCTGTGGCTCTCGCGAGGCCGAGCCCTCCGTAGGCGATCGCGGCGAGTCCCAGCGACGGCACACGGTAGGTGAAGCGACCACCATCGTATCCGGTGTAGCCCAATCTGCCGCGCTCCACCTGCCGGCCCAGCCGCCCGTTGATGCGCTCACCCGCATACTCCGCGTAACCTTCGAAGAGCTGCACTGCTGGCCTGGTGCCGGGCCACACATTCGAGGCACCGAGATCGACGCCGAGCCGGCCGTTGGCGTGAAGGCTCAGACCGGGCACGCCGAAGCCCCAGGCCGTAAGGTCCGCGCTGGTGGTGAGCGGGCCGCCGCGACGGACGGCACCGGGGCGGTAGAAATGACAGACCGAGTTGCCCGGCGGACAGATCAGCGCAATCCCGCCTGGCGTCTGCAGGCCGCCGTTCGGGCTCGGCACGGCGGCGGAGAGAGACAGCGTGTCGTACGTCAGACCGCGGTACTCGGCGGTCTGCAGCCGGGCGTCGAGGCGCAGGAGATACTGCTGGGCCACGCCGGGAGTGGTTCCCAGCATGAGCAGCGCCGTCGTGACGCTCAGGCCGCGCATCACCCGCGCACTCCGGCACGAAGCAGACGCGGACGATATTCCTCGGGATGTGCCTGCAGGTGGCATTCGCTGCACTCGCGGGGGCCGTAGTGATCCACTGCCTGCTCGTGGCAGGCGAGACAGAAGGAGCGAGTCGGCACCAGCGAGGCAACCTTCGCAGTGGCATGACAGGCGTCACACGCGATATGCGCCTGCACCGGCCGGGCGTGCGCCGGGGCAATGGCCGGTGTGCGGTGACACGCGGCGCAGTCGCGACCCGCCTCATGGTGTTGCGCGTGGCAGCCCTGACAGGTGGCGGCGGAATCGACCGGTGCGAGGGTGACGGCCTGCGTGTGGCAGGTGGTGCAGGTCAGGTCGGCGTGCGCGGCGTGTCCGAAGCCGACCGTTCGCACCCGGGCCGGCTTGCCGGCCGCGGCGATACTCACACTGACAGCGTTGGCCGATGGAAAGTCGTCGCTCGCATGGCAGGTCTTGCAGTCGCTTCTCAGGGGCGCCTGATGATGGCAGATCTGGCATCCACGCGGGGCCTCGAAGGTGATGCTCTGTCCCGAAGAGGTCACGTGGCAGGTGAGGCAGGCCAGTTTCTTATGTCGGGTGTGTGAGAAGGTGTCGCTCGGGAGGGCGGGGCGGGCGCTGCTGGCGCGCCCGGGAGGGTCGCCACCCGGCGGCGGATCACCCTTGACCTTGCTGGGTCGCTCGAAGTCCGGAACCTCGCGCAACGGCGCCAGGGACTGATTCAGGGCTTTGAGAGTATCGAAGGGCAGAGGCACCTTGAGCCGCGACCCGGTCCGGTCGCGGACTGCGGTGTGACATCCGGTGCAGTCGCTCGCGTCCACCCGTGCTGCATGCGGCTGGTGGCAGAGCGTGCACTGTTCTGCCTTGCCGCGATGCTGCGCTCCCGTATGGAAGGGGACCTTCCTCCAATCGGCGTGGCAGCCGGCAGCGGTACACGACGTCCGGGTGTCTGCTGCCACCTTCTGCTTGTGCGGGTTGTGGCACATTCCGCAGGAGCCGTTGTGCGGATCCGCGCCGACCGAGAAATCGGGGATCAGCTGCTTCATGTCGTGGCAGGAGAAGCACTGCTTCATCGACGGCCGGAGCGAACCCGCCGCCGAGTCCCGGGTCGCCAGGGCCGCCACCGGCTTGGTGAACTGATGACAGACGATGCAGTGCAGATCGGTCTGCCCGGCCATCTTCCCGAGCTGGATCTCGGTTTCGTCAGTGAGGTGACAGCCCTTCTGCACGCAGGTCGAGTCGGCGGGCACGAAACGGTGCGCTGTCCGGGCGTGACAGGTCAGGCACTCGACCTTCCCCTTCAGGGCCGAAGAGTCAGACTCCAGATGGGCGCGATGGCCGGCCGTCGCGGCGATCGCCTGCCAGGTCTCCTTCGCGGCACCCTGCACGTGGCAGCGTTCGCAGGTCTTCCGCTCTACCCGTGCGTGAGGCGGGATCCGCTCATCCCGGATACCTGACATCCACAGCACCATCTTCACCGCTTCCTTCATCGGCTTGAGCGGATGGCAGGTGTGGCAACTGAGGGAGTCGTGCTTGCCCTCGAGACGGGGCACAAGAGTGTAGTTCCCGGTGTCCGCTTGCACCCATGCCTGGCCGGTGCCGACGAAGATGTGGCAGCCGTTGCAGAACCGCTTGTCCTTCTCCACGAACTCGTAGCTCTTGTACCCGAGCCCCGCGGCGACCAAGACGGCGACGAACGCCGTGGCGACGAGCGCGAACTTGACCGTGGAGCTCCGGCTGGTGAGCCAGTGAAGTACTGCCTGACGGTGTAGCCACAGCCAGCCCAGGATGACGAGGGCCACGATGGCCGCGAGCACGGCGCCCGTCCACATCACCCATGGCTGTTTCTGGAAGATCCACTGGATGATGGGGGTGATCTTGTCGCCGAGCAGGGTCTTGTCGACGGTGGAGTCGGCCGGGTGGATCGGCATCGCCTGGGCACTGTCCTGAATCGCCCGGAGCGACAGCACACTCGCCCCGGCGAGGTTTCCCTGGCCGGGGCGGATGGCGTGAAGTATCGAATCGACGAGCATCAATCTGCGCTAATTCGTTGACCGGGCCGCGCTACGAACCGTGGTCCGCACCTGGTTCGGGTTCATGATGGCCGCTTCTGTCGCCGGCGAAAGTTTGAGGTGCCCGCTGCGGACCGCCGCCTGGATCTCCGCCAGCACGGGGGCGGGCGGGGCGGGGAGAGTTCCGCCGTAGGTCGCCAGCAGGTCTGCGATGCTCGCCTGCAGAATGGCGCGGTAGAGGAAGGGATTGTGCACGCCCTTTGAGCCATCTGGGTGACTGGCATACCCCTCACCCGCGATCTGGACGTTGAACACCGCTCCCTTGGCCCCGGTCATGAGGTTCTTGTTGGCGCCGGTGTAATCGAGGTCGCCGGGGAAGGCGGCCTTGATCTTCGCGAGGTACCCGGAGTCGGCCGGGAAGGCGTCAACTCCTTCGGTGCACTCCGTGGCCGGCGGCACGGGAACGCACAGGGTCGAGTTGACCCACAGCGTCCGCGCATAGCCATCGATCTCGGTGCGCAGGTTGGAGAAGA
>JBDTTN010000255.1:0-4795 GCA_039930625.1 Gemmatimonadota bacterium
GGTGCGGGCGGCGTCACGGTGACACCGGCGTCTGCGATCTCCAGCATCTCCCGGTCGCCGCGGGCGATGCGGGTGCCGCGCAGGTCGGCCCACTGGCCATCGAGCCCCGCGGTCAGCGCCTGCGCCCCATGCTTGCCTGACGCAACCAGCAGATAGCGAGTGTACGCCGCTTCCTGATCGGTGACACCGCTTCGGGGAACGAGCAGCGAGGGGTAGGGGAATTCCCGGATCTGTCCGTGCAGCGTTCGGAGATGCCCGTACTCGAATACGCCGGGGTCGGCGCGATCCTGGGTCGCCGCGAGGACGACGCTGCCCGCCAGCGCCAGTGCGAGCATGGCGATCACGGCGTGCCGAACGCCGCGCGCGATCTGGGTGGGGGCGGCGGGGTGGTAGCCGACATAGAAATCATCTTGTAGGTCCGCACGGCCGTGCCGGCCTACGTTGTCGGCGCCAACCCCGTGCGGGCCCACGCCCACGCCGTCGCCGACAGTCGGATCCGGTATTCGCGCCGGTTCCACCCGGGTACCCGGCGGATTTGGACGTGGATCCACGTAGACCCGCCCTCCCCGCACTCGGACGCTGTAGGTCGCGACTTTCTCCGTGAACGGCGGTGGAGAGGTCCCGCTGTCAGGCAGGTACTGATAGCCGTGCCAGGGGCAGGTGATGCAGCCGTCGACGATCTTTCCTTCGCCCAGCGGTCCGTTCTGGTGCCGGCAGACGTTGGAGACGCAGGACACCTTGCCGTCGTACCTGAATATCGCGATCCGCTCTCCGCCGACGCTGGCCATCGTCGCGCGCAGCTCCCGGATCTCGTCCACCGCACAGACGTCGATCCAGCCGTCGTTTGCCGGCATGCGCTCGGAGATGTCGAGCGCGCGTTCGCGGAGCCCCGCGGCGATCTGGAGCCCGAACACCGCCGCGGCGCTGGCGACGAGGAGCAGCGCGGGCACTCGGCTCGCCGTTGACTGCAGACTGCCCAGCGCGACGTGCGCCACCAGCAGGCCATAGGCGACGTAGACCAGCATGTGGAGCGCCTTCCACACCGGCGCGCCGAGGACCGCGAGCCAGAAGTCGTGACTCGTCGCGGCCATCAGCAGGAGGATGCCGAGCGCGACGAGACCCAGCAGCTCGAAGGGAAAGCTGCTGACGTGCCGGACGTCCGCCGAGCCGGTGAGCAGGCTGACGAACGGATTCACATTGCCCAGCGCGTGGAACTGGATGACCGTGAAGGTGGCGTGGGCGAGCGCGAGCAGGCACATGGTGACGCCGAGGTGGCGCCGGTTGTAGAGGATCGGGAGGAAGCGACGGTCGAAGCGCGCCAGCGGGCCGATGGCGAGGATGATGGTGAGCAGGACGAACGCTGCGCTCCCGAGCCCGCGGATGAGCGCGGTCTCCACGGTGGCGTTGCTGTCCCGGAGCAGCGTCCCGCCGACGAACAGGCCGAGATAGAGCGTGACCGCCGCGGCGAGCAGGCCGTCGTAGATGTACTTCTGCCGGTTCCAGTTGACCGCCTTGTAGAAGGCGCTCATCGCGGCGACTCAGCGCTGTGGGCGGGTGCCGGCTCGGTCGCGCGCCGGCCGCCGAGTGCCCAGATGAGCACGAGCGCCGTGACCAGCGCCACGAGCGGCACCAGCCAGCGGTGTCGCTGGCGGAGCGGGCGGATCATGCGGCCCTCGCTCGCAGCAGCCTGAGCAGCAGCAGTGGCCAGAGCAGCGCAGCGCCGGGCAGCAGCAGTGCCCGGAATCCGGGGGTGCCGTGCGCGGCGACCTCGTCGAGGCGATTCACCCACCGCACCGTGAAGGGCACGGCGAAGCAAACGCCGAGGAGGAGATAGGCGCCGGCGACGCAGACGAGCCAGCTGGCGATGGTAGCGGTCATGGAGAGCATGGTTCCGGTCGGTGAACGCGGGCTACGCCTGCAAGGTTCCCCCGTTCCGGGCCGGACGGAAGGGTGCCCCGGTCCGGGGTGCTCGGCTTCCAATGTGGGCGTCCGGCCGCTAGGTTTTGCCACCCCGGCGCCGTAGCCAAGTGGTAAGGCAGAGGTCTGCAAAACCTCCATCACCGGTTCGACTCCGGTCGGCGCCTCTGGTCGATGCAAGAGCTGATAGGCCGCAAGCGATTGCGGCCTTTTGCTTTTGTGGCCTGCTTTCCCGCGTTGCGACTTCTCGATGAGATGGCGGGGGAGACACCGAAGGTCAGGCCGCCCGACGGGTGCGGCGGGAAGATCCTGTGAAGATTGCCGGCGTGACCCTGACTCACCCCGACCGCGTGGTCTACGCTGAGTTGGGATTCACCAAGCAGGATCTGGCGGCCTACTACCTGAAGGTCGCGCCGCTGATGCTGCCACACATCGCGAGCAGGCCGCTCTCCCTGCTGCGCTGCCCCGAGGGGCAGGGAGGCGAGTGCTTCTACCAGAAGCACTGGACCGACGCTACGCCAGGTATCAAGACCGTATTGATCGAAGAGAGTGGAGGCCGTCGGCCATACGCCGTCGTGACCAGCGCGAGCGACCTGATCGGGCTGGTGCAGTACGGCGTCATGGAATTTCACACCTGGCAGTCACGTATCGATCGGATCGAGTTGCCTGATCAGATCATCCTGGACCTGGATCCCGACCCAGGCGTTCGATGGGCAGAGGTGTGCAGCGCCGCTGTTGCGCTCCGAACGCTCCTGGCCGATCTGAAATTGAAGAGCTGGGTGAAGACTACCGGTGGCAAGGGGCTGCACGTCGTGGTTCCCATCCAGCGGCGGGTGACATGGGAAGTCGCCTCGGTTTTTGCGAGGGCGGTGGCGGAGCGGCTGGCCGTCGAGCTGCCGGATCACTATGTCACCGTCGCCGCCAAGGCGGCACGGAAAGGCAGGATCTTCATCGACCACCTGCGCAACAGTCGCGGTGCGACCGCCGTGGCACCCTGGTCGGTGCGGGCCCGCGCCGGGGCGCCGGTGGCGATGCCGGTACGCTGGGAGTCGCTCGACCGTCTGAAGGGTGGCGCCGCTCTTTCTGTCGCTGACGTGGGCGCGCTCATCCGGCGCCGGAAGCTGGACCCCTGGGCAGGGATGCGGGGTGCTCGGCAGGGCATCAGCTCGGCCTTGGTGCGCGTACTGCGACAGCGGTTTTGACGCGATCATTGCAACTGTGCCAGGGAATGATGCCAGGGCACGCCGGCGCCCCGCCTCTGGCAAACCTCGGTTTTCGATCTTGCGGCCCACTCATTGACCCAATCGATTGTGGGCTGAGGCTCGACGGTATGAGTCTTACTGGCTCGTCAGCGCATTTCGAGCGTGGACAACGTACTCGGGCGCTCTCGATTCACCTTCGGAGGCAACAGTGCAGAACTCCACGCATATGAACGGCTTCATGGGTGGGTACGGACTCTGGTCAATTCTGGGGATCCTGCTGGCGATCTTCCTGGTCGTGGCCATCATCAGGATGGTGCAGAAGAAATAGGACGGCGCCGCACTCCTTCATGACCCGCTTCAGGCACCCACGCATCCAACCTACGCGGCTGAGGCTAGCTCCGTCTCAAGCGAACATTAGTGTTTCTGGAGAATAGGCCGGACTTGGCCGGCGAGTGGCAGTCTATTCCGGGCCACGGGATGGAGCCTCGATGCGGGTCCTCGTAGTCGAAGATGAAACCAAGGTTGCCCGTTTCCTCAAGCAGGCCCTCGAGGAAGCGGGCCACGCCGTGGATGTCGCCGGCGACGGGGTCGAGGGAGGCAACCCGGCCACCATCAATCCATACGACCGCATCCTACTCGACGTATGGCTCCCCCGGATGGAAGCCGACATGCGCATGCGGTTCTGGGTCTCAACGGCGTTTACCAACCCCGTCGCGATAATTGCCGGCCATGGGCCCGGTGTGTCCATCCGGTCCAGCCTCCGCTGGCGAGCTGGCTCGGCCTGCTGCTCTCGACGCCGTTCGTCTGATGGTGTGGCTGGATCTTTGTTGCCGGCAGTTACCTCGCGCTCCGCGCCCGCAAGCTGGACGTGCCGGTGCTGATCGATCCGTCGTCGCATCGGCCCGTCGTCTCCTCCCGCCCGTCCGGCTTCCCGCCAGGCATATCGCGAAGGGCGGGATTGGGGGACGCCGGCTCGCCCGGTGGGCAGCGTAGTCAGAGCGTTCCCTGCTCCCGTCCTGGCGCTTGGATGGGAAGGCGAGGATAGGCCGGGAAGAAACTTCAACCACAGTAAGCCGCAAGCAATTGCCGCTCTGGTCGTAAGTTAGGCAATGACGTACTCCCCCTCTCTGCGCAGTGGAGCGGGGGCTGGGGGGCGAGGGAGAGGGGGGTAGGGGCCGGGAGGGTGAGCCGTCCGTCTTGCGCCGTCACTCACATCCCCCTAGAATCCCGCAGAGAATAGCGGCGGAATGTTTCTACATTCCCCCTCCGGTCAGACGGGACGCGGTCCCGTAGGATGCGGGTGTGGCGAACAGGCTCCCAGAGCCTTGGCCATGCCCGTTTTTTTAGTTTTCATGATCGACCGGCCCCATGTCACCGAAGTACGACGTGGCATCCCGAGTCAGCGACAGATCTCGACAATTGCCGGATCTCACAGCGAATGAAAGGGAATGCGATGAGCAAGATCTTGCGAGGCCTGGCCGCGGGGTGGGGCGCCAAGCGGATGGGCGGCGGCTGTATCAGCACTGTGGTGATCTTCCTGCTGCTCTGGTGGTTGCTGGGACACTTCAATCTGTTCAAGTAGGCCGGCGACGTGCGCGCCTCACCCATTCGACGGAACATGCCTCGGCCGGAAATTGCCGCTCAACGCGGCGTCGCTCTTTCTCGGCCTGATGTTC
>JBDTTN010000256.1:0-4763 GCA_039930625.1 Gemmatimonadota bacterium
ATAGAGCGCTTGCCTCCGGAGCAAGAGGTCGGACGTTCGAATCGTCTCGGGCGCACTGGCAACACAAGGCCCCGCCGTCAGCGATGACCGGCGGGGCTTTGTCGTGTCCGGACCCGGAAATTGTCCCTGCGTATGCGCTCGGCGTCAGTTCTTGCTGAGCGTCGGCAGGAATCCTTGGCAGCCGGGGCCGTCAAGCTGCCCGCTCCCGGAATCCCGGTCGATGAACTTGCCGGAGAAGTTGAGATCCTGGCAGCCCGACGAGCCCAGCGTGAGTGAAATCGTCGAATCGGACGGTCGGCGGCCACGGTTTGTCAGGCGCGCCTCGCAACCCTGCTTCTGCGCGCACCCCCATGAAGCGGAGCGCAGGTCCGGGTGATCGGTACCTGACAAGCACCAGAGCCCCGCCGTCATCACTGACAGCGGGGCTCTCGATTCCCCGGACCTGAGGCGGCCAGATCGCCGCGGCTGGATCAGCCCGTACGCGAGAGCGTCACCGTCTCCGGCTCACTGTCCTGGCTCTTCAGGTACGCGAGGGGATCATGCTCCATCCCGCCCTCCGGGATGTACTGGGCGAGGGAACCGAGCTCGGCGATGAGCCGGTTGGTATAGAAGGCGGGCACCTGGTCGCTCTCCCCTTGAAGGAAGGCGAGCATCGCGGGATCGGTGTCGAGGCGAGCCCGGAGTTCGGTGTGGTACTTCAATCGCCCGAACCCTTCCGTCGAGACGGCCCGGACCACGTTGAGCCAGCGCGGAATCGATAGTCGGTTCGCCGCGAAGCGCTTGGCGATGCGCGTCCACGAGAACGAATAGGCGGTAAGGTCGACCAGGTTGTCGTAGAACTCGCGCCACTCGTAGTGCAGCGGGCGCACATTCATCGCCCGATTGTTGTCGAGAGTGCCGAACGGGAAGTTGAGGATCCGTCCGTTCCGCTGATACTCGAGATTGAGCGGCGCAGCGCGGCCAAAGGCCGAAAGCAGCGAATACGCCGGGAATGCGCCCGGCGTGAGTTCCAGGAACTTCTTGGTCAGCTCGAACGGTTCCCTGCCCTCATCGGTGTCCATGCCGAGGACAAAGTTGGTCTGCACGTAGGGGATGTACCGCATGATCAGGTTCACATGCTCCGAGACCTGCTTGACCTTGTCCATACCGGTCCGGCGGGTCTTGGCCTTGTTCCCCATGTCGTACCACGACTCGATGCCAGGCAGGATCGCCTGGAATCCGTTGGCCGCCAGCCGCTTGAGGTGCGGCTCCGACATCAGCGAGAGGCTGCTTTCCGCGACGTGACGCATCCTGCCCTGCGGCACCGCTTCCTCGATCGCATCCATGTAGTCGTCGAACCGCACTCCGAAGTTCGGATCGTGCCAGCCGACGATGGGATCCTTCTTCTTCGTGAGCAGGAACCGGAGATCCTCGGCCATCCGCTCGAAGCCCAGCGGCTGGTAGTCCACGGTGGAGTCGATGCAGAAACTGCAGGTGTACGGACAGCCGAGGCTGCCCAGCATCGGGATCAGCTGGAACCAGGGCGCCTTCTTCATGTTTGCTTCGACGTACTTCCAGCGCTCCTCAAGCATGGGCAACTCCAGCGGATGCCTGGCCGCGGAGAGTGACCGGCCCATCGGGCGATGCGGCTCATCATCCGCCAGCACCTCCTCAATCGTCGCCTTGTCGGTGAAGCCGAGGACGTGGTCGAAGAAGCGCTGGGAGTCCTCGGGATAGCAGCGGGCATGCGGCCCCCCGAGAACCGTAATGGCGCCGCGCGCGCGGAACATGGCGCTCAAGGCGTAGGCAAGATGCGCCGCTGTGGTGAATGCCGCGACGAAGAGGAAGTCCAGATCCTCGGGGAACTCCTCCAGCAGATTCTCGACACCGGTGTAGCAGACCAGGTGCACCTGATGCCCTGCCTGCTCGCACCAGACTGCCACGGCCTGCGGCATGACACCGGCGAAATTGGCGTTCATGATCCGGGTGTAGAGACCCGGCTTGGTCGTGTTCTCGACGATGTCGATGATGCCAATGCGGAGTCGACGGGGAGCCCTCGACTGCCGGGACGAAGCCATGAGGTTTTTGGGTAAGGGAGGCCAAGCTCGGAAGGCCCATGGACAATAGGGGGATGTGCAGCGCCGCGCCATAGCCCGCTCCAGCCAATCTGGCGGATTTCCGGCCGCGCTCCGGACTCGCTCCCCTGAAGTAGCCCAGAATCCATTCAAAGGATTGATTGTTCCCCGCGAATTTTCCGATATCGTGGTTCAGTCACGTGCGGCCCCCATCATGGCCCATGGCAGCGCCGACCGATCCCCGTCGGGAGTTCGCCTTTCAGGAGTCCAGGAAATGACGGCAATCATGGAATACCCGCCGCTGCATCTGAGTGGGCCCGTGCAGCAACTGTTGCTGAAGGCTTTCGAGCGGGTGAGAGATCCCCGGGACTGGAAGGCACCGATTCAGGCGGTAATTCCTGCCACCGACCGGCGGGTGGTGCAGAAGGCGGTCATCCTCTTCACCGGGACCTGGCCGGTCTTCACGATTGTGCCGGGTGAGGCGGATCAGCTCGTGGTCACGGCCCCGGGCTATCGGCTCGGACCGGCGGAGGAGTGATGGCCACGCGAGGATTCGGTCAGGTAGCCGGTCGGCGCCCGGAAGACTTTCGAGGCTTGGGAAGGCAGGAGTCCCTTGGACCTGAGTGCAGCCATCGAACGGAGGACCCGATGCCGGTGGAACGCGTATCCGAGGAAGGCCCGGTGGAGCACATTCGCAATGCCCTGCAGATCGTGAACGGGCTCTCGTACCTGCTCGAGACGATCGATGAGCACCCCGACGGCGATGACAGGGTTGCGCCGATGCTGGTGCGAGAGAGCGCCGAGGGACTGGAGCATCGGCTCTCGATCGCGCTGGCACAACTGATCGTGGAGAAATCCACCGAGGCCAGGCGCCCGGCCGCCTCACAATTCCGCTGAATGTCGCAGGAGCTAGTCCCTCGGTCATTCGTACGAGCGATTGTACCCCTCGCAATGCCACGTAGACTTGTCGTTCCACGCTGCACACATCCACGTAGCACCCTCGGGGGGCAAACGAGTCAGTTTGCCCCTTCCCTCCACACCGGAGCCGGAGCGTGGTGGTGGAATGAGGCAGTCAGCCCTGCCGAGCGGCCCTGGACCCTTCAGTCAGGCGTGGCCCCAAGGGTCTAGTCCCATTTCCAATCGAAGGATCGATTGAGCCTTCCTGCTCGAAATCCTAACCTACATACGAAGTGATTCGCTGGGCCTCTGGAGGACGCATGGTATGCCCCCGGACCGCAGCGTCGATATCTGGGTTCCCCGGTTGCAGGGTGAGGTAACGGTGACGACATCACTGGTCTACGATCCGATGCGCATGACGGGCTTCAGCCACGCGCAGCTGGTGAAGGCGTTTGAGCGGGTCAGGAATCCCCGTGACTGGAAGGGCCCGATCTTCTCGGAGATCCCGGAGGCGGAGCGGCGCGTGGTCCAGAAGGCGGTCTTCTGGTTTACCGGCACGGTGCCGGTATTCGCGCCCGCACCGCGGGACATCCACCGGCTGATGGTCACGGCGGTCGGCTATCGCCTGGGGCCGGCCGGCGATCTGAACGAAATGTCTCAATAAATATGGCGCCCGCCGGGTCGGTGATCCGCTCCGGTGTCGCGGCCATTGCGTGGAAGGAAGCCAGACAGAATGAGAATCGTGGCCGTCGCCTGCCTTGCGCTGATCGGGCTCATGGGCTGTGCGCAAGACAATCGGGAGTACGCCATGACGGACGGCGAGGGGGCGGATCTGCAGCTCGCCTCCTTCAGCCGGCCTGACGACATCGCCGCACGCGGTGCAGCCAGCCCCCGGACCCTTGGGGCGGCAGCACAGGTCAACGTGACCATGGACCGGACCATCACCTCCGGCGATGACCGGGCGGGAGAGACGGTGACGACGACGGTGGCAGTCGACGTGAAGGATTCCGGCGGCCTGGTCGTGATCCCGGCCGGGTCGCGAGTCGAGCTGTTGATCACCCAGCTGGAGTCGGTGAGGAAGAGCGGCCAGGCCGACGGGAAGCTCGCCTTCCGGGTGACGACCGCGACAGTGCGCGGTGAGCGCTACCCCATCGCGGCGAAAGTGACCTCGGTGACGCACGTCCTCAGGGTACGCGAAGCCGCAGCCGGTGAGCCGGCCTCGACCGGAATGGCGGACCGTGACGTGGTCGTGAACGCCGGCGCACCGGTGCAGATCACCCTGTCCGGGCCGCTGACGGTCGCATCGGAGTTAGGAGTGAGAAGCGTGGAGTGAGTGGGGAGGGATGAGGAGTCAGAAGTCTGCGGAGAGTGTGGCCGCCCGCCCATCGGTCACCCGGCCGCGTAAGGCCGGAAGCAATCGGGATTCGGGCAGGTATGGAGCCCGTTGGGGTTGAAGTTCTGTGCTGGTGTCGTGCTGAGCGAAGAGCAATTCGGGATCTCAAGGGTTGACTGGTCCTGAGCGAAACGACCCTTGAGAGTCCCTGCTCCGCTGCCCGGAGCGATCACGCTGACCACATTCGCGGGGCTGCATGCCCGCTGCGGCTATAAGGAAAAACCCGATGGACCTGGTCACCTGGCTCATAGTCGGTCTCGTCGCAGGCCTGCTCGCAAGCTACGCCATCGGCGGGATTGGCTACGGGCTCCTCGGGGATATTGTCGTCGGCATCGTCGGTGCCGTGCTCGGCGGCTGGCTCTTCGGTCGGCTCGGCCTCACATCACCGCTGAACGGAATCGCGGGCACCATTTTCATCG
>JBDTTN010000257.1:0-4751 GCA_039930625.1 Gemmatimonadota bacterium
GTAGTGAGCGGGGTCCTCCCCTCGCAGCCTCCGGAGACACGCAATGGGCGCGGCACCCTCCAACGGGATACTCGGTGGTGCGGGCAAATGGTTTACCTGGACGTTGACCACCGCCGCGGCGGTGACTGCGCTCCTGGTGAACGCACGCAACCTCGGCCTCACCGCCTGGCTGGGCGCCGTGGATGTGAGCTTCGCGGACCACGCCGCCACCCGGGTGCTGGTCACTCCGCGCGCCGATTCACTGCTCTCCATCGGTGACACCTCCGTGCTCGCCGCCACCGTGCTGGATCGGCGCGGTGCCATCCTGACTGGCGCCCGGCTCCGCTGGCTCAGCGAGGACACCACGATAGCCACCGTGGACTCATCGGGAGCGGTGACCGCGCGTGGCCCTGGCCGTACCCGGGTGAGCGTCGGCATCCGAAATCTCTCGGCCAGCGCGTCGATCTCCGTCATACCGCATCCGACCAGCATCGTCATCACCACTGAAACTCGAGTCCGTCTGCGGCAGGGCGACACCCTCCACCTGGAGGCGTATGCCCAGGATGCGCGCGGCCACCGCATTCGCGGCGCGCGGCCCCGCTGGCGCAGCTCCGATCCCACGATCGTCGCCGTGGACTCCTTCGGGACCGCGGTCGCGGGGGAACCAGGAATCGCCACGATGTCCGCTACCGCCGGCGACGGCGGCGCGCAGCTCTCGCTGCAGGTCGAGCTGACCGCCACGGAGGCGCATGCGCTCGGCGGTGACAACCAGCATGCGCTGGCGGGTCGCCGGCTCCTCGAGCCGATCGGGTTGCGGGTGCTCGCGCGCGCGGGACGACCGGTCCCCGGTGCCAGCGTCAGCTTCACCCCCGAGGATGGCCTGGGCCAGGTGGAGCCGGCCACGGCCATTGCCGATCAGGACGGTCAGGCGCGCACCTCCTGGACCTTGAGCCCTCATCCCGGCCTGCAGCGGCTGGTGGCACGCGTCGGGACCCTCGACAGTACAGTCACATTCACGGCGGAAGCCGATCCCGCCCCGGGCAGCATTCGGGTGGAATTGCCGAGCGGCTCCCCAGTCGGCACGGCTGGCGGCCCGCTGGATCAACCGATTGTCCTGCGGATCACCGATTCGATGGGCATCCCGCTCGAGGGGCTACCCGTCGGATGGAGGACACCCGATGGCGGGAGGCTGGAAGGATCCGAACGGACCGATTCAGCCGGCGGCATCTCGGCGCGATGGTGGCTCGGCGCGCACGCCGGAAGGCAGCGCCTGCTGGTACAGATCGGGCGCACCCGCGCGATCGCCCCGTTGGTGCTGGTGGCGAGGGCAGAGGCGGGACCCGCTGCGAAGGCTGAGCTACTAGGCGGCCAATCGCAGCGAGGCACCGCGGGGCACACGCTCCCCAAGCCGCTCACAATTCGGGTACGGGATGGGCAGGGAAATCCCGTCGCCGGCGCAGCCGTCACGATCCGACCGAAGGCGGGGTCAGTGCAGGATTCTCTGCTTACGACCGACCAGTCGGGGCGCCTGACGATCCGCTGGACCCTCGGCCACGCCGCCGGTGAACAGAGGCTGCAGCTCTCCGTTGATGGGCTCGACTCGGCGCTGACAGTCTCCGCGCACGCACTCGCCGGCCCTCCGGCAGCGCTCACGCTGACACCGCTGCCGATCGGGCTCGCTCCGGGGAAGTACGCCCGCATCGTCGGGCGGGTCACCGATGCCGGCGGAAATCCGGTGTCCAACGCGCTGGTTCGTTTCAATGGCCATGGAGGGTCGCTGGCGCCCACCGAAACCAGAAGTGACGACTCCGGCCGAGTTGCGGTTCAGTGGAAGGCTGACCGAGGCGCGGTCGAGTATCGGATCACGGCGACGTTGGCGAGAACCCCGATCTCGGCGACGCAGACTTCAGGAACCACGACGGCAGCGGCACGGAAGAAGGGCTGACGGCCTCGCGAGACGCGCGGGTCTACGAAATCAGAGCCGCGCTGGCGGCTCTTGCCGGGTCGCCATGCGGCTGTACCTTCCCCGCTCCCTCATCCGCAAGCGCACGCCTTCCGAATGAATCGCATCTTCTGGGGCGTCGTCGCCCTCGATACCCTGCTCTTCCTCGTCCTGCTCATTGCCACACTCCGTGATACCCGTGCCTCTGACGGCGGCAAGGAGATGGGGCTCTTCTTCTTCATCCTCGTGCCCTGCTGCATCATCGGGCTCGCGGTGCTCCTCTTCGTCTATGCGCGCTCTGCCGGGTGGCGCATCCTGGCCCTGCTCATCGTCGCAGGACCGGGGCTCTTCCTCACGGGGTCGCGGCTCCGAGACGCATGGATCGGGCACATCATCAGGGAGAAGAACAGTGGCCGGGGCTATTTCAGCGGGCGCGCGCTCCGGGAGATGGGGGCCGCGGTCGTGCAGCGCGATACGGTCGCGATCACGCGGCTCGCGCCGACGCTCGACATCAACACCGTGGGGGAGCGGGGGAAGACGTTCCTCGGACTCGCGGTCGAGCAGGCCTTCGATGCGCCTGACTCGGCCGATCCGCGCCCCTCCTCGCTCGTCGTGGCGCAGACCCTCCTTTCGCTCGGCGCCAAGCCCGAACCGGGCCTGGAGGAGGCGACCAAACGGAAGGATCCCAGCATCCTCCGCGCTCTCCTGGAGGCCAAGGCCGACCCCAATTTCCGACTGGATGACCGCGGCCCGGTGGTCTTCGAGTGGCTGGGGGTGATGCCGGTGGAAAACCTGCGCCTGCTGATCGACCACGGACTGGATATCAACTGCGTCGGGTCCAATGGCACTCCACTCGTGGTCGCGATCGGTGAAGCGCAGCGTTGGGACCTGGTGGAACTCCTCCTCCAGCGCGGCGCGGACCCCGCTCGCGCCGATCGCGACGGGCGCACCATCGGCCAGTTCGTCGATGAACTGGTCACCGATCGGACCAGGAATGGCGATGAGGTGGGCGAGGATCTGCTGCGGATTCAGACGCTGCTCCGCCACTGAGCCAGAACGACGCCGAGGACAGTGTGCCCTCGAGTGTCGCCGGCACTGCAGCGATTGCACTCAAAATCGGGCCGTTTCGTTGCAACCGGCGACGAAATCGCGCGGAACGATTCTTGAACTGAGGCACGTTGGCTGGCTCAAACTGTCTCGGAGGTCTCCATGTTCGCCCTCGCTGCACTCTCGCTGCTGCTCCCCGCCGCCCAACCCGCAATCGCCACCGCCGATCCCCCGATCCGCCTGAAGCTCTCCCATGACGAGTACGAGCGGGGGGATCGCGCCCGAGTCCGGGTGAAGCTGCTGCAGGATGGTTATCTCCTCGTACTCCGGCGGGATGCTGCGGGGCATGTCCGCGTGCTCTACCCGCTCGATCCCGATGAGGCGAAGCCGGTGCGAGGCGGGAAGGAGTTCGAAGTTCGCGGTCGGGGCGATCGCGAGGCCTTTTCGGTGGATGAGGCATCAGGCACGGGCACCGTAGTGGCCGTTCGCTCCGAGGAGCCATTCAATTTCACCGACTTCCTGCATCGCGGCCGCTGGGACTTTCGCGCCCTCAGCGATAGCCTGAGCAACGGCGACAGTGAAGCTTCGCTGCTCGACCTGGTCGACCGGATGACCACCGGTCGATACGACTACGACTCGGCGAATTATGCAGTCGTCTCCGGAAACGGATATGGCCGGTACGCAGGATGGCACGCCGGCTGGTACGACCCCTGGTACGTCGGCTCCATCTATCCCTGCCTGGTCTGCGGTCCCGGCTTCTACGGTCCCCGCTTCGGCTTCCGGTCGAGGTTCGGCTTTGGGTTCGGCTTCGGGGGCTACGGGCGCCGTCATCGCTGGTAGGCTCGAGCTGAAACTTTCGGGAGCGCTGGCGCGGAGCCGACGGCCCATCATCGGCCCGGGGATACCGCCGCCGATTCTGCGGTGGTTTCTTTCCCGGGCCGATGTCACATCCCACCCTGCCTCCGCCGACGCTGGAGCTTCCGCCGGCTCCGCCCAAGAAGGACGAGGCCACCCGCCGCGCGGAACTGCGCACGATGAAGCGGATGGCCTCGGGCCTGCTCGTGGTCGCCCTGGTCATCTTCGTGGTCGCCAGGTTGCTGGAGCCGACCTACCCCTGGCTCGGCTTCGTTCGCGCGACCGCGGAGGCTTCACTGGTCGGCGGAGTTGCGGACTGGTTTGCCGTGACCGCCCTCTTCCGCCGGCCGCTGGGTCTGCCGATCCCCCACACCGCCATCATCCAGACTCAGAAGGAGCGGATCGGCCGGGTGCTCGGCAACTTCGTGCAGAATCACTTTCTCTCCAAGGATGTGCTCTCCGCCCGACTCAGCTCGATGAAAGTGGCCGAGCGTGCGGCACGCTGGCTCAGCGATCCGGAACAGAGTCAGCGTCTGGCCCGGCATCTGGCGGCCGGTGTTGCCCAGGCGGTGCAGGCGGTGCCCGAGGGCGAAGTGCGTACCCTCATTCAGGAGAGTGCCGTCGCGCGGCTCCGGAGTGTTCCGCTGGCGCCGATGGTCGGGACCCTGCTCTCCGTTGTCGCGACCGAGCAGCGCCACCAGGTGCTGCTGGACGAGGCGCTCCGGCTTGCGGGAGATTCGCTGGCCAGGAATCGTGACGAGCTCCGTCTGCGGATCAAGGAGGAGAGTCCCTGGTGGGTGCCTAGCGCGGTGGACACCGCATTTCAGCGCAAGCTCGAGACCGCCTCACAGCGGCTTATAGAAGAGGTGCAGGCCGATCCCCAGCATCCGCTCCGAATCAAGTTCGATACCGCCTTCCGCGACTTCAT
>JBDTTN010000258.1:0-4736 GCA_039930625.1 Gemmatimonadota bacterium
TTCCCCGTTTCCCTTTTCCCTCTTCCCCTCTCCCCAGTAGATTCCCGCCCCTATGAGTGATACGCCGCCCGACAACAGCTACCGCCCCGACCAGGTCGAGGCCAAGTGGCGTGCCCGCTGGGCCGAGCGGGGGACGAACAGCCCCGATCTGGATCACCCGACTCGTCCGTTCTACAACCTGATGATGTTCCCCTATCCCTCCGCCGAGGGGCTGCACGTGGGGAACATGTTCGCCTTCACTGGCAGCGATGTGTATGGCCGCTTCAAGCGGCTGCAAGGGTATACGGTCTTCGAGCCGATGGGCTACGACGCCTTCGGCATTCACAGCGAGAACTACGCGCTCAAGGTGGGCAAGCATCCGGCGCAGCTCATTCCGGAGAACATCGCCAACTTCCGCCGCCAGCTGGAGCGAGTGGGCGGAATGTTCGACTGGCGCCATGTGCTCAGCACCACCGACCCCGAGTACTACAAGTGGACCCAGTGGATCTTCCTGCAGCTGCTCAAGGCGGGGAAGGCCTACAAGAAGAAGGCGGCGGTCAACTGGTGTCCGCTCGACAAGACGGTACTCGCCAACGAGCAGGTGATCGACGGCCGCTGCGAACGCTGCGGGACCGCAGTGGAGCAGCGCTTCCTGGAGCAGTGGTTCTTCCGGATCACCGAGTATTGCGAGCGATTGCTGGCGAATCTCGACAATCTCGACTGGTCCGAGACGACCAAGACGGCGCAGCGCAACTGGCTGGGGCGGAGTGAGGGCGCGGAGATCGTGTTCGAGGTGATGGGCGGTCAGGCGGTTAGGCGGTCAGAGGAGGTGGCCGGTGGCTCAATCGCCCAACCGCCCAACCGCCCAGCCGCCAGCATCACTGTCTTTACCACCCGCCCCGACACCCTCTTCGGCGCGACATTCATGGTGCTCGCTCCGGAGCATCCGATGGTTGCGGCGCTGACAACGGCGGCACAGAAGCCGGAGGTAGAGGCCTATGTGAGGGCGGCCGCCGCCCAGGACCTGGTCTCCCGCAAGGTGGGTGAACGGGAGAAGACCGGCGTCTTCACCGGGGGGTACGCCACCAATCCGATCACCGGGAAGCAAGTGCCGGTGTGGATCGCGGACTACGTGCTGATGGAGTACGGCACCGGGGCGATCATGGCGGTGCCGGCGCACGACGAGCGGGATTTTGCGTTCGCCAGGAAGTACGCGCTGCCGATCGTGCGCGTGCTGGGACCGGCAGGGGAGGGGCGGAGCGATAGCTCCGCCCTGACGGAAGCCATCGCTGAGACCTCCGAAATGGTCCTCGTCAGTTCTGGCCGCTTCGATGGGATGACGGCCGACGCCGCCAAGCGCGCCATCACCCAGCAGCTCGCGGGTGAAGGCCGCGGCAAGGCCGTGGTCCAGTTCCGGCTGCACGACTGGTGCATCTCCCGGCAGCGCTACTGGGGGCCACCGATCCCGGTGATCTACTGCGATGGCTGCGGCGCGGTGCCGGTGCCGGAGAAGGACCTCCCGGTGCTCCTGCCTGCCATCGAGGACTTCCGCCCCGACGACTCCGGCATCTCACCGCTGGCTCGGCACGAGGAGTGGTACTACGTCCCCTGTCCGACCTGCGGCAAGCGCGCCAGGCGTGAGACCGATGTCTCGGACACCTTCCTCGACTCGGCCTGGTACTACCTGCGCTACCCGAGCACCGAGTTCCACGACCGGCCCTTCGACAAGGCACGGACCCGGACCTGGTGCCCCGTCACGACCTACATCGGCGGCAACGAGCACGCGGTGCTGCACCTGCTGTACTCCCGTTTCCTGGCGATGGTGCTGAAGGATCTCGGCCACATCGACTTCGAGGAGCCGTTCACCCGGTTCCGGGCCCACGGGCTGATCGTGAAGGACGGCTCCAAGATGTCCAAGTCGAAGGGGAACGTCGTGGTCCCCGACGAATACATCGCGCAGTGGGGCGCCGACACCTTTCGCATGTACCTGATGTTCCTCGGCCCGCTGCAGGTAGGCGGTGACTTTCGCGACGCCGGGATCAACGGCCCACGGCGCTTCCTCGACCGCGTCTGGCTGATGGTCGCTGAGGCCGAGGACTCCGGCGGCGAACTCAGGAAGGAACTGGTCACGCGGTGGCACGCCACGAGGAAGAAGGTGGCGGAGGACCTCGAAGGGCTGCACTACAACACCGCGATCGCGGCGCTGATGGAGCTGGTGAACGCGATCAAGGAGGAGGGCTGTCGCGACCGGGCCCTGATCCAGGACCTCGTCGTCATGCTCGCGCCGTTCGCGCCGCACTTCGCGGAGGAGTGCTGGGAGCGACTGGGGCACACGACGACCGTCTTCGATGCCGGCTGGCCGGCATGGGACGAGGCGCTCGTGGTGTCGGATGAGATCGAGGTGCCGGTGCAGGTGAATGGCAAGACGCGCTCGAGAGTGATGGTCGCCCGCGGTGCCACCGAAAAGGCGGTGCTGGCTGCGGCACTGGCAGATGAGATCACCCGGCGATTCGTCGGAGACAAGCCGCCGAAGAAGGTGATCTACGTCCCGAACCGGCTGCTCAATATCGTGGTGGGCTGACCCGCTCCGGAGGCGACCGATGCGCCGTGCATTGCTGCTGTTCCCGTCGCTCCTCGCCGCACCGCTGGCAGCGCAGTCGCCGGCGGAACAGGTCATCGCGGACGCCCGCCGGCAGATCCTCGATACCATGGCGGCGCTGCGGATTCCGGGGGCGCAGGTCGCCGTCATCCGGGACGGCCGGCTCCTCTGGAGCGAGGGCTTCGGGCTGGCCGACGTGGAGCAGCAGGTGCCGGTCACGCCGGTCACCCGCTTCCGCATCGCCAGCATCTCCAAGGCGGTGACCAGCATCGGGCTGGGCCTGCTGCTGCAGGAGGGGAAGGTGGACCTGGATGCGCCGATCCAGCGGTACGTCCCGTACTTTCCCGAGAAGCGCTGGCCCATCACCGTACGGCTGGTGGCGGGACACATCGCCGGCATCCGGCACTACAACCCCGGCGAGTTCGAGAACATGCGGCCCTACCCGACGGTGCGGGACGGGATCGCGATGTTCGCAGACGACAGCCTCCTCTTCGAGCCGGGCACCCGCTACTCCTATTCCTCCTACGGCTGGAACCTGATCAGCGCCGTCATCGAAGGTGCCAGCGGCGAGTCCTTTCTCCCCTTCATGGAGCGCCGGGTTTTTGGTCCGATGGGGATGACCCGCACCCTGCCGGAATTTCCCGACTCGCTGATTCCCTGGCGCTCCCACGCCTATGTTCACGCGGACAGCCTGGCGCCAGCGCAGAATGCGCCCTACGTCGACAACAGCTACAAGTGGGCGGGCGGGGGATTTCTCTCGACGGCAGAAGACCTGGCACGGATGGGACGGAACCTGCTCGAGGGGCGGGTACTGCGGCGGGAGACGGCCGAGACGCTCTGGACGTCGCAACGGCTGCGCGATGGCAGCGCCACCGGCTACGGCATCGGCTGGTCCAGCCGCACCGATACCGCCGGCCGGCGGGTGGTGGGGCACAACGGCGGGGCGATGGGCGGCACCTCCATCCTGGTGATCTACCCGGAACAGCACCTGGTCATGGCGATGATCGTGAACAGCGATATCACTTTCCTTGGGCTGCTCCCAAAGATCGGGGATCGGTTGCTGGCGGTGGAGCCCTGACGGCGAGTCGCCACGTCGCCACGTAGATTGCCGCCTGCCGCCTAGTGCGGCTTCCGCATCTCCCGCCAGTCTTCCTGGAACTCCGTAGCCGGGTTGAAATTGGGCGAATCCGAAAGGATGTATTCGCCCTTCCCGTTGCTCCACGCCGACGTGTAGCCGCCTACGAGCTCCACCTTCTCGTTGCTCCGGGGATCGATGTAGGTCTCCACCCCGCGGATTGTCTGCCCGAATTGCTCCGCCATCCGGTCCTGCACCACCTGGTTCTCCTGATAGGTCTGGTTGATGCTGTTGCTGATGTAATCCTGCGCCTCCCGCCAGATCCGCTGCCGGTCCATCGCTCCCTGCTGCTGGATCTTGCCGATATTCCTGAGCCACGCCCCCACCGCGGCGGCGTACTGCGGGTTGGGCCGCATGGAGGCGAGCATGGTCGCGAAGAGCTTGGCGTTCTGGTCCAGCTGGCCGCGCGGCGCCCAGGTCCCGATCAGGTTGTAGGCCATGACCTGGAAGTTGCTCGCGGTCATCACCACGCCGCCGTTCATCAGCGCCGCAGTGCTGGCGGACGGCGCCGCGATCGTGGCGATGGTGGCGGACATCCACTCCTCCACCGGCTGATTGCCTAACTGGTACTGTGCCCGCACCCGGCCCGCCTCGGCCCGCACCCCGCGGAACAGTCCCTGTTGCACCATCGGCCCGTAGGTGGCATTGATCTTCTGCTGCTCCGCCTGCGCCAGCCCGTGCAGTGGTTCTGCCGCGACCACCCGCGAGCCCTGCCGGACCCGCGGCAGCACCATCCGGGAGAGGAAATCGGCGGGATTCATCAGCGGATTGGCGTCGCACGCCATGTTGCTGGCGGCGCTCGAGTGCATTGTCTGCTGGCTCATCTGGTCGTCGGACCAGACCCAGGAGTACTGCGGCAGGATCTCGAAACCCGTCAGCCCGTCGGGAGACCGGACCCGCCAGCGCACCTGGATGATGTTCTGGGGACAGCGCGTCATGTTCTGCACCCACTGCACTCCCCCCTCGGCCTGCCAGTTGGAGTGGACGAGGAGCCGCGCCACCTCGACCGGCTGTCCCCACCCC
>JBDTTN010000259.1:0-4718 GCA_039930625.1 Gemmatimonadota bacterium
CCGAGGACTTCGCACCGTCGAACCGGATGGAGGTCGCCAAGCAGCAGGCGATCGATTTCATCAAGGGCAGGGTAGCGGACCGGATCGGCGTGGTGGCCTTTGCCGGAGAGGCGCTCACCCAGGTTCCGATCACGGTGGACTATCCGGTGCTGGAGAAGGCGGTGTCGGATCTCAAGATCGGCCTGCTCGAGGATGGCACCGCGATCGGGACCGGGCTCGCCACTGCGATCAACCGGCTGCGGGAGGCGCCTGGCAAGTCCAAGGTCATCCTGCTCCTCACCGACGGAGAAAACAACCGCGGTACGGTGGACCCGCGCACCGCGGCCGCCGCGGCGCAGGCGCTGGGCATCAAGGTGTACACGATCGGTGTCGGCACCGAGGGGGAAGCGCCGATCCCGACGGGCCGCGGCCTCTCCGGCTTCCGCTACGAAGTGCTCCCGGTCCGGATCGACGAGCCGCTGCTCCGGGACATCGCGGCGACGACCGGTGGCCGCTACTTCCGCGCCAAGGACAGCGAGGCGCTGAGCCGGATCTTCAAGCAGATCGATGGCCTGGAGAAGACGCCGATCCATGTCACGCGGTACGTGAAATACGACGAGATTGCCAAGCCGCTGGTGCTCGCCGGGCTGCTGGCGCTTGCGCTCGAGATGCTGCTCAACGCGACCCTCGTGGTGCGGACCCCATGAGCTTCGACTCGCCGGTTCTGCTCGCGCTGGCGGCGCTGCTCGCCGCGGTGCTCGCCGCCGCCGCCATCGTGGCTCGGCGCCGGCGGATCTCCCGCGCTGCCGCGTGGTCGGGGGACCTCGCAGCGCGCGCGCGCGCCGCGGGCCGCTGGGCGCCGCTGGTGCTCGGACTGGCTGCGCTCGCCGCCGCCGTCGGGCTCGCCGGCCCGCGAGGCGGACGCACCTCCGTGAAGGCGGAGACTCAGGCGCTCTCCGTGGTCTTCGTGATGGACATCAGCCGTTCGATGCTGGCCGAGGACACCAAGCCGAGCCGGCTGCAGCGGGCGATCCGGGAAGCGAGAAGGCTGGTGCAGGACCTGGGTCAGGATCGGCTCGGCCTCGTCGCCTTTGCCGGACGCAGCTACATCCTGAGCCCGCTCACCCTGGATGGCGGCGCGGTGACGCTCTTTCTCGATGCGCTCACGCCGGAGCTGGCGAGTCAGGGCGGCACCGGTCTCGGCTCGGCCCTCACTCAGGGGGCGGAGCTGCTCAATGCCTCCCGTGAGGCGGGGGACCGGGTGCTGGTGATCTTCACCGATGGCGAGACCCACGATTCGCTCACTGACGTCATTGCTGCGGCGAAGCAGCTTCGGGAGCAGCAGATCCGGCTGGTGCTGGTCGCCGAGGGCGGAACGACGCCGGTACCGATTCCGCTGCGCGACTCGAGCGGCGCCGTCACTGAGTACAAGGCCGATGAAGAGGGCAAGACGGTCGAGACTCGGCGCATGGATGTGGTGCTGCAGCAGGTGGCGGATGCGGCCGAGGGCGCGCTGGTCCCGGCGGAGCTTCCGGATCAGGCCGGTGCGGTGCGCGAACTTCTCGCCGCCTTTCAACGGGCGCCGATCTCCGCGACGAGTACCCAGGATCTGCTGCCGCTGGTGTGGATTCCGGCCCTGCTCGCCGCGCTGCTGCTCGGCCTGCAGACGGTCACCCGGCGCACGGCGGCGCTGGTCGGTCTCGCGGGACTCTGCCTGATCGGGACAGCGGCGGCGCAGCGCCCCGCGCCGGGGCTCCGCGATTACGCCGCGGGCCGGGTCAAGGCAGCGGCGGCGGTGCTCACCGCGCGGCTGGGAACCGGATCATCCGACACCGCCTGGTACAACGCCGGTACCGCTCTGCTCGCCAGTGAGCAGTATGCGGCGGCGGGCCGGGCTCTGGCCCGGGCGGCGCGCTCCCTCGATCCGGACCTCCGGTATCGTGCGCTGTACAACTCCGGGGTCGCATCGCTCCGTCAGGCGGCGGCGGACACCGTCCACCGGGACTCGCTCCTCAGCGATGCCGCGGAGCACCTCAAGCAGGCGCTGAGCCTGGTGCCGTCGAGCGATCGCGCCAAGTGGAACCTGGAGCTCGCCCAGCGCCGCCGGCCGCCCCCGCCGAGTGGAGGCGGTGGTACCCAGAAGCAGCCGCCGTCCGGTGGCCAGCAGCCGCAGGATCCCAAGCAGGGTCAGAGTCAGGCGGGGCAGGGCACGCCGAACCTGTCGCAGTCCCAGGCGGAGCAGATCCTCAACTCCGTCTCTCGCGAGGAGCGGGACACCCGCGCCCGGCGCCTCGGCAAGGCCCGCGCAGCGGTGTCGGGAGTGAAGGACTGGTGATCGGCGCGCTGCTGCTGCTCGCGCTGCTGCCACAACAGGCCTCCACGCCCCAGGTGATGATGGCGGTGGACCGCGACCGGGTGATTCCGGGCGAAGTGATCACGCTGACCATTCGGGTCTCGAGCGGGCTCCCCGATCCCATCACGATGAATCTGCCCTCGCTCGGCGGATTCGAACTGGAATCTCGTTCGGAGCGTACCGACGTCACCACCGGCCCCACCGCGGGAAGGACCACGACCTACGAACTCAAGCTCCGGGCGAACACTCCCGGGGACTGGCGGCTCGGGCCGGTGAAAGTGAAGCAGGGAATCGCGTACGCCACCGGGGATGCGGTGACGGTTACGGTTGAGGGCGGGTCGCCTGCTCCGGTGACCGGGACCCTCAGCCGGCGGCTCGCGGGGATCCTTCAGCGCGCCCAGCCGCCTGACGCGCTCGGGCTGGCGGGGATCTCCGTCGTGATCTCGGATCCGCTGGTGGTGGTCGGGCAGCAGGTGGATGTGGTGACGATCGCCTGGTTCGATCGCGAGGTTCGGCAGCAGCTGCGGCGTTCCCCCACGGTGGAGGAGCCGCAGATCGACGGCGTCTGGAGCTACCCGCAGCCGGTGCCGGGCGGGATCGCCGCGAGCCGGCAGGTGAACGGCAAGTGGTACGATCTCTTCGTGCTGCACCAGGTGGTATTCCCTTTGACGCCCGGCCGCGTCGCCATCGGCCCCGCGCGGCTGCAGTACAGCGTGCCGCTGGCGTTCCAGTTCTTCAGCCAGGAGGAGCGCTACAGGCTCACCAGCGACGCATCGAGCTTCAATGCGACCGCGTTGCCGGCAGAGGGTCGGGATCCGACCTTCGCCGGCGCCGTCGGCCACGCGCTGAGCGTGAGGCAGCTCGTCACCCCCGCCTCCGGACGCCAGGGAGAGGCCTTTGCGGTGGAGCTCACCGTCGAGGGAGAAGGCAACGTGGCGCTTTGGCCCCAGCCTGACACACGCTGGCCCGCGGGGCTCCGGGTCTATCCCGAAGGCGCCAGTGAGAAGGTGACGCTGCATGACGGGCGGCTCGGCGGCAGCAAGGTGTTCCGGTTTCTGCTGGTGGCTGATTCCGCCGGATCACTTGCCCTTCCGCCGATCCGCATCGCCTACTTCGATCCGACGCTCGAGCGGTATCAGGTGGCAACCTCGTCGGGCCTGGCCGTGGTCGTGGCACCGCGGGGCCAGAAGGTGACGACCCGGGCGGAGCCGCCGCCAATGCGCCTCGATCTCAAGCGGCCCCTGGCCGTTGTGGTGCGCCAACTCCTGCCCGATGCGGTGTGGTGGCTGGTGGCCCTGTTGCCGCCGCTGGTGCTCATCGTGCTACGGCGCCCGCGCCGCCGCCGGGCCACCGTTGCGCCGGTCAGTGAATCCGACCCCCTTGCCGCGGCGGAGCGGCGGCTGCAGCGCGCCATGTCCGCGGCGGTGCACGCGCCCGAGGGGCTCGCCCAGATCGCGGAGCTGCATGCGCGGGTCGAGGCGGCGCGCTTCGCGCCCGGTGCGCCGGCGGCGGTGGCCGATCTGCTGCGGGAGACCGAAGCGGCGCTGGCTCAGCCCGCCGGGCGCGGAACCGGAACGGAGCGTCGCTGGCGCAGCCGGACGGGAATCACTGTCGTGCTGCTACTCGGCTGTCTGGGCTCGCTGCAGTCGCAGACGGTCCCCGAACAGCTGTACGAGGCGGGCGCCTATCGCGCCGCGGCCGATGGCTTCCGTCGGCGCGCGGTGTTGTCGCCCGATGTCACGACTCACTGGTTCAATCTCGGCGACGCTGCCTATCGCGCCGGCGATGACGCCGTGGCACTCGCCGCCTGGGTGCGCGCAGCGCGCCTCAGTCCCAGGGACCACGGAATTCGCCGCGCTCTCCTGCTGGTCACCCCGGCCGATGCGGACGCCGGGCGGCTGCTGTGGGTCGCACCGGTGGCGCCGTCGGAGCTGTGGCTGCTGGGCCTGGTCGTCTGGTTCTGCGGCTGGGCAGGGGTGCTCTGGACCCGGCACTTCCGCGGCCGCTGGCTGGTGCTGCTCAGTGGCGGTGCGCTGCTGCTGGCGGGAGGCTCCGCGCTCGAGCGCTGGTATCACACCCCGGTCGCGGTGGTCGCGGCCAATGCGCAGCTGCGGCTGTCGCCTCACGGACTCGCCCCGGCCGTAGGCGAGGTCCCCCGGCTGGGCACCGTCAAACTCGGAGCCACCCGCGGCGGCTGGATCATGGTCGAAACCTCGGCGGGCCAGGAGGGATGGATGCTCCGGGACGACCTCCAGTCCCTGGCGGTGGCGGCGGAGCCCTGACCCTCTTGCGGCGTGGCCTTATCTTGTGGCATGCCACGCCGCATCGCGATTCTCCCCGATACCGTCGCCGACCAGATCGCCGCCGGCGAAGTGGTCGAACGTCC
>JBDTTN010000260.1:0-4717 GCA_039930625.1 Gemmatimonadota bacterium
CCGAGTGTCGGCCCAGCGGATGTGGGCCCGCAGACGGCGAATCACATCCAGCATTCGTGGCACCCCACTTTCATCCGGGTTGGCTTAGCGCCACTATCGCGGGTCCGGGCCCGGCAGGCGGTTCGCATCACGCGGTTGGCTCAGCACCCGTTCCGTGAAGTCGACCCGTTCCTGTACCTCGCTCAGTTCGCGACGGAGATCCTCCACCTCGGCACGCAGCCCGGCGAGTTCCTCTCCCGATCCGCCCGACCCCGCGTGCAGGCGCGCCTCCTCGAGGCGGGTATCCGCCAGCCGCTGCAGCCCCTTGAAGAGCACCGCGATCACGGGAATGCTGAGCGCCAGGATCGGAATCAGAAGTGCGAGCACATTCTTGTCCACAAACACCCCGCCAGTAAAGATCCATCGAGAATACCGGGCCGATGGGCGTCTGGCTAGCGGTACAGGTGATCAATGCGGCTCTCACCAGGATTGCTTCGTGCGTGCCTGCTGCGTCGTAGCGCGAATGGTCCCCACCCTCTATTTCGGCCCGTCCAGCCGATCCGGACGGTGTTGCGCCAGCAGCCGCTCGCTGAAATCCAGGCGTTCCTGCGCCTCCGACAACTCGTGCCGCAGTGCGCCGACCTCATTCTCCAGGTCCTGCAGCCGCTGCAGCGTGTTCGGATCGGAGCCCGACGCACGTCCCTCCGCCTGAATTCCGGCAACCTTTACCGCGCCCCAGGCGATAATCGCAACGATGGGCACGAACACACCGACAGCGCCTGGGTCAATGGTGCCTCAATTCAGAAGTTCGGCGTGAGGAATCAGGGCGAAACATGACCGGGCCCGCGCTTCCTGAAACTATCGCCAGCGGTATCACCCCGCCGGCTTGAGCAGCGCAACGAATGGCGGATATTTCTGGAGCGACTCGAACTCCTGTATCCGGTGCAGCACCAGGAAGTCTCCATACCCGGCGCGGAGCGCGGCCTGGATCAGCGCCATCGCGCGTTCCGGGTCGTGCTGCACCGCTGCGATGCGTGCCTGCCACATCAGCGGCCGGCCCTCGCTGTATGGGTAGGGCCGGGTATCAAGCGCTCGTTCGGCGGCATGGGCCGTGAGGGTATCTCCCAGCCGGGCCGCGCTGATGCCCAGGTACCCCTGCCCGTCGGGATCGGTTGGATTCGCGAGATCAACCGCGCGCGCCAGGGATTCGGCTTCCGGCCACCGTTCTGCCTGACAGAGCAGCGCAAGCAACAACAAGCGATCCGCCGCGTTCGAATCGGGATGGCCCAGCGCCCGGAGGGTGCCAAGCGCCTCGACGGCGAACAATCTCCCTTCGTCCGGGTGACCGTGGGCCCGCATTTCCAGCCCGGTCCGGCCGAGGGCCGCGCGCACTCCCCGATCAAGCGTCCGGCTCCCGGAGAGCCACTGGGCCACTTCCCGGTTCGCCTCCGTGATCTGACCCAGCGCGACGCGTTGGGCCACTTCGTTCGCGAGGGCGTCCGACAGCGTCGGGACTTGGCGCCGGCCCTGTCGAGCCACTTCCAGCGCGGCGTGGTAGTCTCCGTTCATGTGGTACGCGGCGGATAGCAGATTCCAGTATCCGTTCCAGCTCTTGATCCAGCCGCGGTTCGGATTGACGCCACGCAGCACCGGAAGCGCCTCCCGCACCCGGTTGACGCGAAGCAGGTCCATCCCGAGGAAGACATCGGCTTCGGCTCCGGGCATGATCCGCCGGAGCGCTTCGGACGTATGCAGCGCTGCCATGCGATCCCCCGACAACTCATTGCGCGTCTTCTCCAGCGACAGCCGGTCGGCTGCCTGCATCCGCGATTCACGCGGCTGCATCGCCTGGAGTACCGAGTCGGCCCGGACGAAGTCTCCCATGATCAGATAGTTACTCGCGATCCACGGGATCGGCGTGAGGAACGTGGTATCAAGCTCATATGCCTGCCGGTACAACTGGTTGGCCTCCTCGTAATGGTATTCGGCGTTCACCGCCTGCGCCGCGAGGAAGGCCCGGTAGGCCGCGGGGATCGGGGGGTGACTGGCGCGCTGGCCCGTCGGATCGGTGGCGACCGGGTTCTGGTGCACCCTGAGCGCGCCGACGACGCGCTGTCTCAGCTCCATCAGCGCCGCGGACGGATCAGTCAATCCGCTTCGCGTCGCCGGCAGCGCAGCAACCACTCGGCCGGTGAGCGGATCGTTGAGTCGCACCTCAAAGGTGAGACTGTCCCCAACCCGGTCGTACGCCCCGGTCACAACCAGTCCCGCGCCCGATTCCTCGGCCAGCGTCCGAAGTCGGTCCGCACGGGGGTTGCCCTGCCTCGCTGAATCGGCCCCACGCACCGCCGCCAGGGCGGAGAGCGGGCTCACGGTCGGTGCCACCCCTTCGTCCACGATTCCCTGGGTGATCCAGTCGGCGGCCATCGCGCCGACGGAGCTGAGGGTCGAGTCGCCGGTCCGGTTCTCGAGGGGGACGACCAGGACCTGGTCCAGATCAAGATGCGGCGCCGGGCGGTGAAAGGAGACCAGCAGTCCCAGCACGATCACCAGCCCCGCGCCCAGGCCGATGTACCAGCCACGATACCCCCGGCGCAGCGGTGGATTCAGGCTCGCACCCAGCACAGAGATGACGGCGGGAGTCGGCAGGTCGCTGCGCCAGTGCGCTGCACGAGGCGCCGAGTCAGGCAGCGGCGCCGCCGGGCGCGGCGTCCTGGTGCCGCCCCGAATCTCGGCGACCAGCGCAGCCACACTCGCGTCGGGCGCCGTTTCCAGCTCCCGCCGCACGGCGGCCTCGTGTGTGGCCGCCACCACGAGCGCACCCGACCCGTCGTCCAGCTCCGCCAGCGCCGTCATCAGACCGATCGCGTACCGGGTACTCAGCGGATCGAGCTTCACCAGTCGCTGCCGATACCCGATCGCGGCGAGATGGTCGCCCCGTGCGGCGGCCGCGCGTGCCGCCACGACGAGCACCGCCTCCAATGCGCGCTTCAGCGAGGTGCGCCGCTCCTCGATCAGCGCGTCCAGTTCCGCCGAGCCCTCCGCAAAGATCCCTTCGAGAAAGTGGCCGGCATGCAGTGCCGCGGCGCGGTCCGCATTTCCGGCGTCAATGGCGGCGGCGAACTCGGCGACATCGGAGCCGAGGTGGGCGGGATCGGCGCGCAGGGTCCGGGTCCCGACCAGTGGATCGACACCGAGCTGACGCCGAAGGGTGTAGCGCAACTGGTTGAGGGAGCGGCGGCCCTTCTCCTCATCCCCTTCCGGCCAGAAGAAGGCGATGGCCCGATCGCGCGAAATCCCCCGCTCGCCCGCCTCGGCCACCAGCGCGAGGAGGAGGAGCTGGCGCCTTAGCCCCTCCTGACCGGCGAGTCGCCCATCGTCGCCGGTGAGCCAGAGGCCTCCGAACGTCTTGAGCTGCAGCACGTTGATCGCGTTGGCTGGGGAATGATCGCCGCATGGCTGGGGCGTGATCGGCTCGGATTAGTCTAGGGCACGCTCGACCCCCCGGCAAGCACGCGACGTCCGTCGCGACGCGGACAGGAGGGTCCCGCGCTCTCGGAGGCGCGTCACCCGTGACCCCGATCCGACCCAGTGTCCAGGAATTCCTGAATGTCTCGCTCCTTGCCGATGACCAGATCCGGCTGCGCTGGCTCCGCGAGGACCTGACGAGCTGCCTCATCGAGGTCGGCGCGATCCTGCGCCGAGCCAGCGGCGAGGTCGAGATCCCTCCCTCCTTCTCCATCACCATCGATACCCCCGCATCCGCCGGCGAGCCAAGGACGCCGGCGGGAGATCCGGCCGAGGAGGCCGACGCCTCGGCACCGCTCAATCCTCCGGCGACCATCACCTGGACCGGAGTCGACGGCGCGGCGCTCACCTACGACTGGCGCTCGGGAGCGTTGCACCGTGCGCGCGCACCCGGCTGAGCATCACCCCGGCGGCTTGGCCTGACACTGACTACCACTGCGCTTTCACCTCATCGGAGAATGGACATGCATACCACATCACGCTGGCTCGGATTCGGAATGCTCTGCGCGCTCGCCGGCTGCAGTTCTGACCCGGTCGCACCCGGCGCCTCACCCGGCACACTTCCGCCCGGATTCGCCACCACCTCCATCGAGGTGCGGGTGGACCTGCTCAAGAACACCGTCACCCTCGTTCCCCCCGCCGCGCCGTCGGGACAGCGCACGGGGTTGAGCTATGCCCTGGTCGGCGCCAATGAGGTCACGGCGACGACCAGCAACCTCGCGCGCTCCGCGCCGGGAGCATTCTTTCCTAACAAGGTCCGGGTAACGTTCGACGTCGCTCTCACCAATCGGCTTACCTCCTCCACCCTCGTTCCGCCCACCTGGCCGAATGGAGCCGCCGGAACCTCGGGGCTGCTGCTGTTCCCATTTCGCATCATCAAGGTGGTCGGCGCGGCGGCGACCCAGGTGCTTGCCAGCACCGACTGGAATGGCGACGGCAGCGCTGGAAGCGGCGCCCCTCGCAACTTCTTCAACGACAACGGCTGCCCCGGCAGTGGAATCACCTCCGACTGTCTGCGCTGGGAGCTCTTCCCGGCGCCGCTCGGTCCGGGCGAGACCTCCACCACTCAATCGGTGGGCTTTGATGTCCCGAAGGCATTGACCTCATTCACGGTGTACCTCGCCGTGGCGGCGGATATCATGAGTGATCTGCCGGCGGTCGCCGGCGTCGCCGTCACTCCGCCGAGCTATGTGATGGCGGACGGGCTCAC
>JBDTTN010000261.1:0-4704 GCA_039930625.1 Gemmatimonadota bacterium
CCACGCGAATGAGCTCAGGACTCACCCGCACCTTCGGATCCTTCCCCGCCGCGAGGTCCCACTGCACGGTGCCGGTCAGGACATAACCGACGCCCAGCTCGCGCCCGATCTCGCTCACGCTCTTGGTCGTGCCCCGATAGCGCGCCGCGGTGCTCCGCGGGATGACGCTCATCCCGCCGATGCCGGTGAGCTCGGTGGTAATCGCCTCGGTGACGCCATTGGCGAAGTACTGCCGGCTCGAGTCGCCCTGGTTCTCGAAGGGAAGCACCACGAGGCGGCGCGCGTTCGCGTCGGGACGCGTAGCGCCCGCGCGGTGCATGGCGAACCAGGCCATGCCAGCCACGATCACCGTGACCAGCAGCAGCGCACCGGCACGCAGCGCGCGACTCGGCGGGAGCGGGGTGCCCGTGACCGGGGCCGAACCGGTGGTTGCCGCCATCGCGCTGGTCGGGGGCATGCCCCCGCTCGGCGTCGCCAGCGGCTCCAGAACCGCAATCAGCTCGTCCGCCGTCTGGAAGCGATCGGCGGGCCGCTTCTCCAGGCAGCGCATCACCACACTCTCCAGTACCGGAGACAACCCCGGCCGCCGCTCGCCGACGGCGCTCGGTGCGCGGGTGACGTGTGCCGCGAGCGTCTGTTGCGGATTGAGCCCGTGAAACGGCGGGTATCCCGTCAGCATCTCGTAGGCGAGGACGCCGAGGGCGTAGATGTCCACTCGGCCGTCGATCTGCGGATCGGCGGTGGCTTGCTCCGGCGCCATGTATGCCGGGGTGCCGAGCGCGACGCCGGCGGTGGTGAGCTGCTGCCGGCCTGACGCTTCGGTGACCGCCTTGGCGACGCCGAAATCCATGACCATGGCGTGGCGACCGGAGAGGAGGATGTTCTCCGGCTTGATGTCGCGATGCACCACGCCGGCCTTGTGCGCTACGGCCAGTGCGTCGGCGATCTCACCGAGCAGCCGCACCGCTTCGTGCACCGGCATCTCGCCGGAACGGGCGAGGCGGTCGCGCAGCGTCTCGCCCTCGACGAAGGGCATGACGTAGTAGAAGAACCCGTCGCTTTCACCGGAGTCGATGAGGCCGAGGATGTGGGGATGCACCAGCCGGGCGGCCACCGCGATCTCGCGGGCGAAGCGCTCGACGCCCATCGACGCCGCCAGCTCGGGCCGCAGCACCTTCACGGCGACCTTGCGGTCGTGCTTCAGGTCCTGCGCCAGGTAGACCGTCGCCATGCCGCCGGCGCCTAACTCGCGCTCGATGGTGTACCGGTCGCTGAGTGCTGCGCTCAGGCGGGAAATCGGGTCAGCCATGTGGAAAGGTCCGGGTCATCCTACTTCGGCCTCATCTTGGCCTTGAGTTCCTCGAGCCAGTTGTCCACCATCACCACTTGGCCGGCGCCCGGCGCCTGGTTCACGGCCGCGAGACGCACCATCAGGAACCGCTTGTCGTCGGGGGTGAGGTCGTAGAGTGGGACGATGGAGGAAGCGACGAGGCCCCCTCCGAGCGGGAAGAGCCGGCGGGGAGCGCCGGGTACGAAGGTGGGGCCCGGCGTCACCGGCACCACCATCATGTCGCCAGAAGGCGCCTCATAGAACAGCTCACGCCCGCTGTGCGCCCAGCGCGCGGCGGATCCACCCGCCGTGGAGATCTGCCACCGCCCGCCCGCGGTATTCGGAAACGGCCGCACGAAGATTTCGCCGCGGCCCGATTCGTTCGAGGTGTAGGCCAGCCACTTGCCGTTGGGAGAAAGCGCGGGACCCTCCTCGTTGAACCGATCGGTCAGCAACGGGGTTGGGACGCTGTCGTGCCCGGGCCGAACGGCGTAGACGTCCCGATTGGCGCTGTCCATCACGACGCGATAGATCAGCCACTGACCATCGTTCGAGAACGACGCCTCGGCGATTTGCCGCCCGGGAACCCGCCAGACCAGTGTAGCGGCCGCGCTGCCATCTGCCTTCTTCTTCCACACCGCCAGAGGCGCGGTGTCAATCAGCGCCGGGTAGATCACAGACTGCCCGTCGGGCGTCCATCGCGGCCGATAGGCTGCCCGATTGTCGAAGCTGAGCCGGGAGAGCGGGCCGGAGGGGAGCTGTTTGATCCAGATGTCGGATGACGCCGTCCCGATCACGTCGATGGCGACCCGCGTGCCATTGGGTGAGAGGCTGAGCGAGAAATTCGTGGAAGGGTTGTAGGTCAGTGGGGGATTCAGCGGGGTGACTGCGCCCTCCCGGCTGACCCAGACCAATTCTGCGACGCCACCGCCGCTCGAGGCCAGCCCCGGTACATACGCCAGCGTCCCAGTCGGCGAGATCGCGATGTCTGCGGAGCCGAACGGCTTCGTCATGACCCCCTCGAAGAGCGGGACCGCGGGTCCCGTGAGCTTCAAGTGGTCCTGATCGAACGGCGCGGCGAGCACCGCCCCGTCGGCCCGCAGGAACACCAGGTATCCCGGGGCCACGAACCGCGCCAGCAGCCCCTTGGTCAGAATATGGCGAGCGTGTGTCTTGAAGTCGAAGGCGATGATGTCGAAATCCGTGGCATCCGAGTTACGGCGGGAGCGGTACAACAGTCCCTTGCCGTTCGGCAGCGCTGCGGGCCAGGCATGCCCGGTCTCGTGCGTGGCCGAGTCCAGGGGAATCAGCAACTCGGCAGCCCCGCCGTCTGCGCGGATGCGGCTGAGCCCACCCGGCGAGTCGAAGTAGATCCACCCTCCGGGGCCCCACGTTCCCCCACCCCCCGAGCCCGCACCGGGGGTTGCCAGCGTAATCGGGGGCCCACCCGTCACGGGGACGACCTTCAACTGCACATTGGCGCCAGCGGAAAACCCGATGCGCTCACCGTCGGGGGAGAAATACGGACTCTGGGCGCCCAGCGTGCCGGCCAACGGTGTCGCGTCGAGGCGGTTGCGCTCCCGGATCCAGAGCTGGTCGCCCCCCTCGCCAGGCCCGACGTACACCAGGCGGCTCCCATCGGGTGTGATGGCGATGTTCACGCCCAGCACCCCCTGTCGCATCGCCTGGTCTGGCGGAAGTCCCATGCTGTAGCGAATGACCGGCTTGGGAGGCGCGGGCCGGAGCCAACCCCATGCAGCGAGGCCGAGGGAGAGTACGGCGACGGCGGCCAGCCCGCCGACGAGTCTTCGGGTTCGCAGCGAACTCCCGACAGCTCCACCCGGGATCTGGCTCGCCACGGTCATCCGTGTCGCATAGCCTGGGTCGCCCAGCGCCGTGGCGAACTCGGCCGCGCTGGCGAAGCGGTCCGCCGGCAGCTTCTGCAGTGCGGTGTGCACCGCCGCCTCGACCTGGGGCGGGATGGACTTCCGCTGGGTGATGAGTGAGGCGGGCTCTGCCGTCATCACCTTGGCCACGATCGCCTGCGCCGTCGGGCCGGTGAAGGGCGGTTCCCCCAGCAGCATCTCGTAGGCCACGCAACCCAGCGCATACACGTCGCTCCGGGCCGTGATCTCCCGTTCTCCCATCGCCTGTTCGGGCGACATGTAGGTCGGGGTGCCGAGCGACATCCCGGTCTCGGTCATCCGGGTGCCGCCGGCCTTGCTCGCGGCGAGCGCGATGCCGAAATCGGCCACCAGCGCTCGGCCATCGTGCAGCAGGATGTTCTCCGGCTTGATATCGCGATGGATCACGTTGTGGCGGTGGGCGTAGTCGAGCGCGCCGGCGATCTCGGTGGTGATACGCACCGCGTCGCTGATCGGGAGCTGCTTCTCGCGGGTGAGCCGGTCCCGCAGCGATTCGCCCTCGACATAGGGCATGACATAGAAAAGGAAGCTGTCGGCGATCCCCGAGTCGAAGAGCGGCAGGATGTGCGGGTGCTGCAGGTTGGCGGTGGTCTTGATCTCGGAGAGGAACCGCTCCGCGCCGATCACCGCGGCGAGCTCGGGGCGCAGCACCTTGATGGCGACCTGGCGGTCGTGCTTCAGATCCTGAGCGAGATAGACGGTAGCCATGCCGCCGGCACCGAGTTCGCGCTCGATGCGGTAGCGGTCGGCGAGGGCGGCCCTAAGGCGCTCCAAGCTCATGGTGCGACCTCAATTGGGGGAAGCGCCGATGCAGCGGCGGCGAGGCGTGCCGGTACCTCCGTCATCCGGTCACCGCTGCTGGCTTCGGTCATAGAGGAGCCGATCAAACACATGCTGCAGGCCGATCAGGGTGGACCGCCCCGCGCCGCCGCTGATCATGACAAAGTGCTGATCGTCCGGGGCCACGTCGTACTCGCGATAGGTCCCGCCGCCCAGGTATGCGCCGGCGAACAGCAGCCGTTGCGCCGACACGGCGAACGATGGCGCCAGCGTGACGGCGGCGGTCATCAGGCTGTCGCCGGAGCGGAAGAAGAGCTCCCGGCCACTGTGCGCCCACACCGGCTCGGTTCCCCCATGCAGCGACACCGACACCCTGGCGCCGGGCCCCGGATAGGGCCGGACGTACACCTCCATCTGGCCCGTTTCATCGGACTGGTACGCCAGCCACTTCCCGTCAGGCGAAAGGGCGGGTGCCGATTCGCTGAACCGCCCCGGAATGATCACGCGCGATGCGGGCGCCGAATCGAACACCAGGGTACGGATGCCCTCCCGGCTGCTCGCCGACTCCTGAAATACCACGGCGCGTCCATCGGGGGTGACCGTTCCGGCGAAGTGGGACCCGTTGGCGACGAGCAGGCTGTCGGGGCGGCCGCTGCCGTCGGCGGCGAT
>JBDTTN010000262.1:0-4687 GCA_039930625.1 Gemmatimonadota bacterium
AGAGGCTGAGCAGCGTCGACGTGGCCAATCCTCCGAGGATCACGATCGCCATCGGCCCCTCAATCTCCCGGCCGGGATCGCCGCTCCCCAGTGCCAGCGGTAGCAGCGCGAGGCCAGTTACCAGTGCGGTCATGAGGATCGGGCCGAGACGTTCGCTCGCCCCCTGCAGCGCCGTGTCGGTTCCCCAGCCCCTGCCCTCGACCCGCACCAGGTAGTCGTAGTGCGAGATGAGCATGACGGCGTTGCGCGTGGCGATGCCGAAGAGGGTTACGAATCCCACCAGCGAGCCTAACGAGAGAGTCCCCCCGCCGAGCCACACCGCCACGACCCCGCCGACGAGCGCGAAGGGCAGATTGGCGAGCACCAGCATGAGCCTCCCCGCCTCTCCGAACGCCACCCAGAGCAGCAGCACGATGATCGCGCCAACCAGGAGACTGTGGAGCAGCAGCTCTCGCTGTGCCGACCGCTGGGCCTCCGCCGTTCCGGCGAGTTCTGAATAGACGGAGGTCGGCAGGAGTCCCGGTGCCCGGAGCCGGTCCCGGAGTTCGTCGGCGAAGTCGGCGATACTGCGGCCGGCGGTGTTGGCTGTGACGGTCTGCACCCGGCGGCCGCCCTGATGCGAGATCATGTAGCGCCCCGAGGAGCGTTGCACGTCGGCCACCTCACCGAGGGTAATGAGGCGGCCGTCGGGAGTCCTGAGCGGCAGGCGGCGCAGGTCCTCCGGGCGCCGCCGCGCTTCGGGCGCCAGCAGGACGACGACATCCGTGGCCCGGTTGCCTTCGAAGGTCTGACCGACTTGCCTGCCTCGGGTGGCCGTCTCCACGGCACGCAGCGCGTCGTCGGCGCCGAGCCCGGCGCGCGCGAGCGGTCCGGGCCGCAGCCGGACCGTCGCCGCCGGAACCACCGCGGGGGCGTCGTACTGCACATCGGCCGCACCGGTCATTCCCTGGGCGATCGTCGCCACTCGCCGCGCCGCGAGATCGAGACTGTCGAGATCCTCGCCGTAGAGCCGCACCACGATCTCCGCGGTGGAGCCGGTCAGGGTTTCCTCGATACGCTCAGTGAGGAATCCGCGAATCGCAAAGCTCACCCCCGGAAAACCGGCCAGGTGGGCGCGGAGACTGTCCTCGACGGTCCGCGCCGCTTCACCGTCGAGCGGCCTGAGTTCCACCTCGATCTCGCTGTAATGCGTCCCCCATGTGTCCTCGGAAAGTTCCGCACGGCCGACCCGCTGCGTCACCGCGAGCACACGGGGATCCCGCTGAATCGCGCTGGTCACCATCCGGCCCAGTCGGAGCGATTCCTCCAGTGAGGCGCCGGGGACCGCCGACATGTGCACGACGTAGTGCCCTTCGCGGAAATCAGGGAGAAAGCTGGTGCCGAGGAGGGGGATGACCGCGAGGGCGCCGGCGCAGACGATCGCTGTCAGCACCGCGACTGTCCCCGGAAAGGCGAAGAGTCTCCGCAACAGCCGTTCGAAGCCTCTCCGCAATCGCCTGAGGAGGCCGGACTCGCGCGAGCTCCGGTCCCGACCGGCCAGCAGCACGAGGGAGAGTGCCGGCGTCACCATCAGCGCGACGGCGAGTGAGGCAAGGGTCGCCAGGATGTAGGAGAATCCGAGCGGCCGGAAGAGCGCCCCCTGAATGCCGCTCATCGTCAACACCGGAGCGAAGACCACCGCCACGACAAAAGTGGCGTAGACGACGCTATGCCGGACCTCAATGGAGGCGGCCCACACCACTTCACGGACCGGCCTCGGCTCACTGAGCAGGCGGTTCAGCCGCAGCCTCCGGGTGATGTTCTCGACATCGATGATCGCATCATCGACGACTTCGCCGAGTGCGATCGCGAGCCCGCCAAGTGTGAGGGTGTTGAGTGAGAACCCGAATCGGTCGAGCACGATGATCGCGGCGAGCAACGACAGCGGTATCGCGGTGAGCGAGATCGCCGCGGCTCGAAGATCGTAGAGGAAGAGCAGCAGCACGATGGCGACGAGGACCCCACCCATCAGCAGCGCGACGGTGATGTTGCGTACAGCCAGATCGGCAAAGGCAGCCGGCCGGAACAGGTCGGCATGCAGCACCAGGCCCGCGCCCTGGATCGCAGGTGCGAGGTCCTGCAGCACTGCATCGACGGCGGTTGCGACTTCTTTCGTGTTGGTGTTGAGCTGACCCGAGACGACGATGGCGATGCCGGGGCCGCCGTTGATGAGGGCGTCCCCGAACTTGGTCTCCGCCCCCTCGCGGACTTCGGCGACATCGCGGATGCGGAGCAGGCTGCCCGTGCTGGCACGGAGCACGCTCTGACCGAGCGCCACCGGCGTGAGGAGCTGCCCCTCGGTACTGAGCACCAGCCGCTGATTGGGATCATCGATCACTCCGGCTCCGCGCACGTTGGTGGCGCGCTCGGCCGCATCGACGAGATCGGCAAGATCCATCCCGTGCGCCCGAAGCCGCAGTGGATCGGCGAGGAGCTGGAGCTGGCGTACCTCACCGCCGAACACCGCCACCTTGGCGACACCGGCGGTCGCGAGCAGCCTGGGACGGAGCACCCAGTCGACAAAGGTGCGCTGCTCCATCATCGTTCGGCTGGTCGAAGTGATCCCGAGCACCAGTACCGTACTGGAAGAAGAGGTCAGCGGACTCAGCACCGGCGCACGGGCGGTGGCGGGGAGCTGGCCGGACAATTCGCCCAGCCGCTCCGCAATCATCTGCCGGGCCCGGAGCAGGTCCGTGCCCTCGCCGAGAATCACGGTGATGACTGAAAGCCCCTGAATGGACTGCGAGCGGATCACCGCAAGGCCGTTCACGCCATTCACTGCGTTCTCGACCGGAGTGGTCACGAGGACTTCGACCTGATCTGGAGAGAGACCGGGTGCCTCGGTTTGAATCGAGACCTGCGGCGGCGCAAACTCGGGAAAGACGTCCAGCTTGGCACGCGCGAGAACCGTCACGCCGTAGACCACGAGCGTGACCGCCAGCCCGATCATGATGCCTGGCCGATGGACGGCGAACCGCACCATGCCGTTCAGCACGCTATTCTCCGACCTCCTGTCCGACGGAGATCCGTGCGCGGAATTCCTCCGAGAGAAGCTGGCCTGCACCGGTCACCACCACCCGGTCCCCGGGCGCGAGCCCCTGCTGCACCAGCCAGCCACCGGGCACGGCAAGTTCCGTCGGAACTCGAACCCTCACGAACTGCCCCGCGGCGCGTTCCACAAAGGCCCAGGTGAGCGCGTCCCACTGCACCACAGCATCGCTGGGCACGAGCACTCCGCCGCGAACCCCGCGCGGATCGCGGCGGTATGCGAGGAGGGCTATCCCGGGTCGGAGCATCTCGTCCCCCGCAAGGCGGTAGAGCCACGCCGGGCTTCGGGTGATGGGATCGGCCTCAGTCGCGGGGCCCTGGAGCTTCCCTGTCAGGCGCCTCGCGCCAGCTGGTGCCGAGAACGACAAGACTGCCGGAGGCGCGGACTCCGCCGGATCGAGGACGACGCGCACCAGCGCCGTGCGGAAGTCGATGAGTTGCAGGAGTTCCTGGCCTGGCTGCAGCAATTCACCGGGCTGAGCCAGCAGCCGCAACACCGTTCCGCCCCGCGGGACCAGGACCGGCCGGGCATCGCCGACCTGCGCGATCGCTTCGCCGGCGGTCAGGCGGTCCCCGACATGCGGCCACGGATGCCCCTCGGCCTCAGTCAGGCGGCCACCGACACCAGTCCGGATCGTCGAGGTGGCCCCGGGGTCCTCGACGACTTGTGCGGCGAGCTCGATCTCGGGCGCGCGTTCGCTGCGCGCCACCACCACAGTCCGGAGCCCGATCCTGGCAATCGTTGCGCTGTCGAGGACGATCGCCACCTCCCCGCCCACGACTGCCGTGGACGCTGCGGGCTTCTCCTTGACGGCGGCCTCATCGTCAGGCTTGGGGGGACCGGCGCATCCGACCAGCGTGATGAGAAGCGCCACAGCCTGCATTCCCTGTCTCACTTCCCCTCCCTCTCCGCAGAGACTGCGGCTGTCGAGTCCCAGAGACCGATGGCACGCTCAAGCGAGAGCCATGCGAGTGCCACGCGCCCCTGCACCGTCGCGAACTGGCGCTCGGCACGCGCAACGTCGAGCCTCGCGAGGTCAAGATCGAGCTGTCCCGCCTCACCCCGCAGGTATGCCGCTTCTACCAACTGCAGCCGGCGGCGCACGCCCGCGTCGTCGAGCGCCTTCGATTCTGTCGTGGCGGCGGCGCACCCCGCGATGGCCTGCTCCACCTCACCGAGAATCTGCTCCTGGGTCTCGTTCACTCGCGCCGCGGCGACCGCGCGCCGAGCCTCGGCCTCTCCAATGGGGCCGCGATTGCCGTGGAGCGGCAACGACGGCAGGCCGAAACCGATGGTCCACTTCCCGACGCCATGGTCGAAGAAGAGCCCTGGACCGAGTTGCAGGTCTGGCCAGCTATTGGCGACCTCCAGCCGTACCTCCGCCTCCGCCATCTGATATTCTGCCAATACACGCCGGAGTGCAGGCCGGGACTTCAGTGCAAGCCGCAGCAGAGAATCACGCGGGAAGTCACCGCAGCGGTCCACTGCCTCAATGGCAAGTGTGCTGCGATCGAGTTCACTCACCGGCACCCCGATCGCCGAAGCGAGCGCGGCTCGGCTCTCCCGCAGCTCCCGCTCGCCAGTTGCGACCTCGGCCCC
>JBDTTN010000263.1:0-4680 GCA_039930625.1 Gemmatimonadota bacterium
CGCATTGAAGGGCACGTGGAACTCGGGCCCGACCATTGGGTCTTCCCGCAACACTTCCCCACCGATCCGATCGTCCCCGGCTCTCTCATGATCGAAGCCGCCGGCCAGCTGGTGGCGCTGTGGGCGTGGGCAGCGGGACAGCGGGGCCGGCCGCGGCTGGTCCGGACCCAGGCGGCGTTCCATCACCCGACGGGCCCTGACTCGACGCATCTCATCCTGCGCGGAGAGGTACGGCAAAAGCGGAATCTCTCCTTCGCGACGGTCGAGATCTGGGACGAGCTGACTCACGTCGCCAGCGTGGAAGCGGTACTGGCGGTGCTGCCTCTGTCCTGATAGCAGCCGCGGCGGGCGGAGTTGCCGCCGCCGTGTGAGCGCCATCGCGGTCACTTGTGCCGGTGGGCAGCGGCTTGCAGCTTAGGATGCCGGCCGCTCAACTCACCCCGCGCCAGGACTGTGTCGTCATGCGTCTGCGAATCGCGGTCGCCGTGCTGGCCGGGCTGCTCGCCTGCGGTCTTCCGCTGTGGCCGATTCCCTATCGTGAGGTCAGTCTCCCGGGCAACCCCAGGCCGCTCACCTGGCTGCTGCTGGGAGCGGGGGCGGGACTGCTCGCGGGATATCTCCTTCGCAACAACTGGCGCACGCCCTGGCTTTCGGTCGCGGCGGGTTTCGTGCTCGCGGTCCTCGCCCGCATCCAAATCGAAACGAGCCGCGATCCCACCTCACACAATCTCTGGCCATTCGAAGTCATCATCGTCGCCGGCTTCGGCCTCATGGCCGGTCTTCTTGGAGTAGCTCTGGCTCGCCTGCTCCAGCGAGTGAGCATGACGGCGTGAGGATCCGCTGGCCCGGCGTACGAGCGAGACAGGAATCTCCCCCGCAGCTCGGAGAGGAGCGGTCATGATCATCGGCGCGCACCTGATTCTCTACTCGATGGATGCGGAGGCGGATCGGGCTTTCCTGCGCGATGTGCTGGAGTTTCCCCATGTTGACGCAGGCCACGACTGGCTCATCTTTGCCTTGCCGCCAACGGAGGTTGCAGTCCACCCCGGCGACGACAACGGTCAGAGGGAGCTCTACCTTCTCTGCGATGATCTCGCCCCCACCCTGGCCAGGCTGGATGCGCACCGGATCGGCTATGAACCCGTGGTCGAGGCCCGCTGGGGCATTGTCACCCACCTCACCCTTCCCGGAGGCGGCCGCCTGGGTCTCTACACACCGCGGCATCCGCTGGCCATCCGTCCCTTGCATCACGGGTAGGGGTATGCCCTCCTTGGGCCGGATGGCACACCGACTGGGGCAAGTTCAGTCAACAGACAACCACGGTCTTGAGAACCATGCCGGAAGTCACTCCGCTTCCTATCGACCGAACCAAAGTTCGCAGCCTCTACTTTGCGCTCGTGGGCGGACTCTGCGCCGTATTCACGACCTTCGCATCCATCTTCTGGCTTGGCACCGCTCCGCTGCTCCAGACCGAAGGCACGCTTGTCCTCGCCCTGGCCATGAGCCTCGTGCCCCTGGGCCCCATCCTGCTCGGCTGGATCTGGGCACGGCCCCAGGTTCCGTTCCGTCCTGAAGGAAAGTCGCTGGAGCAGTTCTGGCAGGATCCTGTTACAGGCGGTCGAGCACTGCTGGTCTGGGCACTATTCGAGGGTAGCGGCATCATCGGCGCGGTAGGCACTCTACTCACCGGCTCGGTCCTGACCGCTGGGGCGGCGCTACTCGGACTTGCATCGCTGCTCACCAATGGACCCGGTTACTTCGAGTCACGACGGCCCTGAGCATGAGATCCGTCTAGCCGGGTGCACGCCCGGTCGTCATACGGCGAAGGTTGTCCTCATGACCCTGGTCATCCGGCGGGAGCCGCTCAACTCGGCGGTCGCCCACGAGCTCATCACTGCGCTGAACACGGAGCTGGCGGCCATGTATCCTGAGCCGGGGGCGACTCACTTCCGCCTGGATCCCGAAGAGGTCGCGGAAGGACGTGGCGCTTTCATGGTCGCGCTGAGTCAGGCGATCCCGGTCGGTTGTGGGGCGCTCCGGGTGATCGACGCTCGCACGGCTGAGCTCAAGCGGATGTATGTCGCGCCCGCAGTGCGCGGGCAGGGAATCGCGGGGGCCGTGCTGGAAGCACTCGAGACGGAGGCGCGACGCCTTGGGGTTCAGCAATTGGTCCTTGAAACGGGGATCCGTCAGCTGGCGGCGCTGGCGCTCTACCGCAGGACCGGCTACCAGCCGATCCCGCCGTTCGGAGAGTATGTTGCGTCGCCCACCAGCGTGTGCCTTGCCAAGGATCTTTGACCTGGCGGTTGGTGCGCGACCGTCAATCCATGGAGCGCGGGAGATCGCATTTGCCACCGGTCCAAGTCGTGCGCGCCCTCGTCGAAACCGAGCTGGCCCGGATGCCAGACGCACTTCTGCGTGAGGCCCTTCGTACCCTGCTGGTGGAGCCGCAGCTCCAGCAGCGGGACTTTCCGGAGGGCCCACCTGGCGCCCGTTATCCCACCTGGCTCGTCGCGCAGTCCCGGGACTTTCCGATCGGCCTCGCCTACTCCGAGCTGGGCTTCGGTCCGTCGACCCCGTGGGGCTACGTCTCCGTCAACCATCTCAGTCTGGGCGATCACTCCCAGTGGCACGCCACCCTGGATGGCGCCTTCAAGGCCTCGGGGATCTGGCGCCGCGAATCGTGACCTGGAAGGGAGCCCTTCTGAAGATCTGGATCGACGCGGATGCCACGCCGCGTGAGGTGAAGGAACTCGTCTTCCGGGCGGCGAAGCGCCTGAATCTGCCGGTCGTGCTCGTCGCCAACCAGCGGCTGCAACTTCCAGCGGGCAACTCACTGATCAGCGCCGTCTGGGTGGATGGCGGACCGGACATCGCTGACCAGCACATTGCGGAGCATGCCGAGTCAGGGGACCTCGTGGTCACGCAGGACATTCCGCTCGCGGCCCTCCTCGTCCCCCGCGAGATCACCGTCCTGGACCCGCGAGGGGAGGAACACACCTCCGAATCGATCGGGGAGCGCCTGTCGGTTCGCGACTTCATGGAGCAGCTGCGGAATTCCGGCGCCGTGACGGGTGGCCCCCCGCCCTACGATGCCCGAGCCAGGCAGGCCTTCGCCGCCGCGCTGGACCGGGTCCTGACGCGCCGGCCAAAGCCGCGTTAGGGCCCGCGCGGTTGGGACCGCCCCTGGAGTACGTCGATGGGCTCTGCGCAGACCTCCAGGGGAGGAGCACCGGGACATATTACGGCGGGCGTCCGGCGCTGCGAGCCCAGTAGTTTCCGATCCCGAGGGAGTGCCTATGAAGTGGTCACTGCTCGCCTTGCTCGAAGTGGCCTTCGCTGCGCTGCTCGCGGCCTGGTGCCTCGGCGTCGGCCCGGGCGAGTCGGCACCTGCCGCTCTCGTGCTGGGATTCGCGGGTTACGCCGCCAGCGCCGTCGTCATCGCCATCGGCGCGCTGGGGACGCGGCGCTGGGCACCGGGGTTTTCGATCGGCGTCGGTCTCCTCTACCTTGTCCCGGGCGCGTGGAGCTTTGCCACGACTGAGTTGTGGCAGGCGCTCTCGATGCCACCGGCCGCGCTGATGCTCAGCAACTTCGGTGCGGCGCTGCTGGCGCAGGTGCTGGCGGTGGCAACCGCGCTGCTGCTGCTGCGCCAGCCGACCAGCATCAGTCCTCCCTGAGCATGGGCGCGCCGCAGTGAGCCGACTGGAAGCCCGCCTCCGCGCCCTGGGTCTGACACTCGCCCCGCCGAAGCCGCCGGTCGCCAACTACCTCGGCACCAAGCGGTCAGGCGACCTGCTCCTTGTTTCGGGTCGAGTGAGCGCGCTTCGCGGCGAAGTGGGTACCGAGATCAGCACTGCCGAGGCGAAACAGGCGGCTCGCGACACGGTGCTCGACCTGCTGGCCATCATCAAGCAGGACATTGGGGATCTCGACCTGATCGTGTCGGTCGAACGGCTCCACGGATTCGTGCGGTCGGCAGCATCTTTCACCGATCAGCCGGCGGTCCTCGACGGTGCCTCGGACCTGCTGGTCGCACTGCTGGGTGATGCGGGGCGCCACGCACGCACGGCGACCGGAGCGAGCCAGCTTCCCTTCGGGGCCGCGGTGCAGCTCGACCTCGTGCTGCGGCTGGCGTAGCGGCTGCGAATTGCCGGGTGGTCGTCTAACTATCTCGTCAGCTGAGCCGGCTCGTTTCCCGCTTCGATGGAGGGATCACCACGACCGCTCGCCAGATGATTTACTCGCTCGGGTTCGGTGCTGGCTGGGGACTGCTGGCCTATGGCCTCGGTGCCAAGGCCCTAGGGGATTCGGCCTGGGCCGGCGTCCTCCTCGGGCCGCTCATCGGAGTCGCCGTCGGATCGATGACCCAGCGGCTCTTCGAGCGGGTGCAGGGGAATCGGCGCGGCCTCGTGGCGCTGGGCAGCATCTACCTTGGCGCGATCCTCTTCGGGACTGCCGTCGGGTTCCATGATTTTGTGACGCGTGGAGATGCCCACATGGCCCAGCCAGCGCGGATCGTCGAAGCGATCATCAGCGTACTGTGGGCCACGACGATGACTGGATTCGTGCTACTGTTGTGGCCGCTGGCCTACCTCAGTCACTGGATTCTGGAGCGACAGCTGGACCATTGAATCGCTGCCGAGCATTGCGAGATTATGCCGCGTCCACGATCGTTTG
>JBDTTN010000264.1:0-4660 GCA_039930625.1 Gemmatimonadota bacterium
CCATGCGCAAGATTCTGCTTGTCTCGCTCCTCGCGTCGCTCGGTGTCACCCGACTTGCCGCCCAGGGGGTTGGTGCTGTGGCCGGCGTCGTGCGTGAGGCGGAATCCGGCGGAGCCGTACTGGTGGGCGCCAGGGTGACCGTCGATGGCGGCCGATTCATAACAACCACAGACGGCCGGGGTTTCTACCGCCTGCGGGAGTTGGCCGCCGGATGGCACACCGTCGCCGCCGCCGCGATCGGGCGACGCCCCCAAATCCATGACAGCGTCCTGGTCCGCGGCGGACAGACTACCGCCCTCAATTTCGCGCTGGGTGCCGATCCCGTCGGGCTCGAGCCGCTCGAGGTGATCGCGCAACGGGTGGATTCGGTACTCGATCCGCTGGCGGTACAGGACCAGCAGCGTTTCACCAACGAGGACCTGCGGCGACTCCCGGTATCCAACGTCGACGAGGCGATCGCGCTCTCCTCGGGCGCCGTCGGCGAGAGCTACCGGGGCGGACGTCTCGGCCAGCAGGCCTTCGTGCTCGACGGCATGGGACTCAAGAATCAGCTCGATGCCTCTACCGGAGCGCTGGGAGTCCGGGTCCCGCCGGACCTGCTGGCCGAGGCTTCGCTGGTCACCAATGGATTCTCGGCGCGCTACGGTCAGGCGGTCTCCGCGCTCGTGAACCTCGCCACCCGCGACGGCGCCGACCGCTGGGGGGGCCGACTCGCCTACGAAACCGACCGGCCGCTTGGCGATGGCGGGGACTTCGGTCTCGATCGCGCCGTGGTGAGTGCTGAAGGCCCGATCGTCGGGGGGATCCGCATCGTGGCCGTCGCGGACATCTCCGGGCGCCTCGACGCCGATCCGGTGAATGCGCCGGCTCCATCCAACCCGCGCGACCCGCGGCATGCCTCACCCTGGCTGCTGCCGCACAACAGCGGAGAGCAGGCCGATCTCGCCGTCAAGCTGACCATCCCGCTCGGCACACGACAGACGCTGCGCCTGCTCGGCCTCCATTCGGCGGAGCAGCGGCTGCTGTACGATCCGGCCTACAAGTACGACGCGGACCTCGCCCCCGTCAGGCGCATCACCGGCGATCTCGTCAACGCGCATCTCCAGCGGACCTTCCCCGGTCCGAACATGGTGGCCGATCTGCGGGTCGGGTACTTCGGTCGCGACTTCATCCGCGGTTCGGCCAGCAGCATCCCGGACTACCGCTTCGGGGCGTTTACCGGCAAGAAGATCGGCATCCTCGACGAGGACATCGCCCGCGCCCAGGATACCGCTGCCGCGCGAGCCCCCCTCCCGGGGCTGACCGCCCCCGACTTCAGCAGCAACACGCCGTGGGGTGTCCCTGCCTTCTTCCGCGGTGCCGGACCGCGCGGCGACCTGGGGTGGAACCACTACCGGGAGTTCCGGAGCCGCCTCGACCTGAGCATTCCGGCCGGGAGCAGCAGCGATTTCTACTTTGGCGGCGAGTATTCGAGCCAGCGCGTGAAGACCTTCCAGCGCGCCCTCGGCTACCTCCCGGTCGGCGACAGCGTCCCCGCCGCGAGCGCGGCGAACTTCACTCCGTGGGCAGGTTCGCTCTACGCTGAGGTGCAGGGCCGCTCGAATGATCTCGCGGTCACCGTCGGCGTCCGGTACGATCAGTTCAGCGGCCGGAACGATCTCGCGGGCAAGGCGGCGAAGTCGCAGCGAGCGCTCTCGCCGCGCTTTGCGGTAAGCACGGTGCTCAAGGGTGCCACCTTCGTCGCCAGCCTCGGAAAGTTCCGTCAGGCACCGGACTACCAGTTTCTGGTGGACGCCGCGTTCGATGACACCACCCGCACCGGTCGTTTCCGTCAAGGCAATCCCGATCTCGGCTTCGAGGAGTCCACCCAGTACGAGTTCAGCCTGCGACTCCGCCCTACGACCTACGCGACCGTTCGTGCCAATGTCTACGTACGCCGACTCGATGGCCTGGTCGCTTCGGTGCCGCTGGGAGTGAACCCCGATTCGTCGATCTTCGGAAATGTCGATGCGGGGACGGTGAAGGGAGGCGAGATCATTCTGGAGCGGGAGTTCGCCCGAGGCTGGGGCGCCCGGGTCTCGTGGACGGTGCAGCAGGCGACGGCGAATTCCTCGAACGCCTTCCTGGTGCAGAAGGTTCCGATCATCGATCCCTCCACCGGCGACACCACCTTTCCCGCCAAGGTCGAGTTTCCGCTCGACTTCGACCGACGGCAGTCGTTCACGGGAATCGTGACTGGCACCGTGCCCGCGCAGTTCGGGCCATCGCTCTTCGGAGCGCGGCTGCTCGGCGGAATCGAGGGCACCGCCATCCTGCGCATCGCGACCGGCCTGCCGTTTTCACACACCAACGCCAGGGGCGACTCGATCATCGGCCTGCCAAACGAGGGGCGGCTGCCGGCAACCTCGACCCTCGACATGCTGTTGCGGCGGCCCATACGCTTTGGTCGAATGGGTGGCAGCGTCTACCTGGATGTGAGGAATCTGCTCAACCGGCGGAATGTGCTTGCGGTGCGGAGAGATTCCGGCAGGCCCGGGCCCACCCAGGCCGCGGTTCAGGCGCTGGCCGACTCGGCCTACGCGGCCAATCCCTACCCGATTCCCTTTGAATCGCCGCGCTATCGGCGCTGGGCGGATCTGGACGGCAATGGACAGGTGGACGGTCCAACGGAGCTGCGGCCGCTCTACCTGGCGGCCGCCAAGGACTTCACCCAGCCGCTCTTTGCCTACGGTCAGCCGAGGCTGTTCCGGCTAGGCATGGAGCTGCTCTTCTAGAACCACTCGCATTGCCACTTCACCCCGGGGGAGTAGCTGCAATGCACCGGGAGAGGGTTGGTGTAGTTGAATGTCAACTTGAAGGTGGGGCCAAGACGCTCGTATTCGATCTCGCTGCCGTTCGGCAGGTGCGGAATGCCGGACAGGTAGTCAGGCACGAGGTCCGACATGTTGAGCGGATACACGCCCCTATCGGTGTGATAGCTCTCGAGGGTCTGCAGGATGGCCGCGGAGGCGCGCATCCCTGCCTGCGCATTCGGGCCCTGCCCCGGAGGGAGCGGCTTGAAGTAGATCCAGGCCACTGCGACGATCGCGGCAAGCACCAGCATGAGCTTCATAACGGTCTCCTGGACATGAGCGAACAGCCTTTCACAGGCAAGTCGAGTGCCTGAGGAGTTCGCTTCCGCCTGCCGTTCGCCACCTCGCCTCTCCCGAACCGCTATCTTCCCTCTGGGCCGTGCTTTGCGGGCCGGGCGCCTGGCATGTCCTCGCGCCAGCGAGGACAGTCATGAATCCAATCGGTCGGGCTGGCCTGGCGTCCTGCTCGCAGGCTGCAGCGTGCCGCCTCATACGCAATCCGCCGCGGCCGGGACACAATTTCCCCGCCTCCCCTCACTCCAACGGGTGTCCCATGAACGGCGCGACGCTTCCACTGCTGGCGCTCCTATCCACTGCCGCTGCCGCCAGCACCGCCGCCCAGCAGTCACCCGCCGCCGGCCCGCCGCCGGTCCGCGCCGTCTTCGCCATCATCGACAGCGCCGGTGCGCGGGCCGGCCAAGTCACCGCGGTTCAGAATCCCGATGGTGTGCTCTTGCAGGTGTTCGCGACCGGCCTCACCCCGGGCTCGCATGGTCTCCATCTCCATGCATCAGCCGCCTGCGAGCCACCCGGTTTCCAGTCGGCAGGCATCCACTTCAATCCCGAGGGACGACAGCACGGGACCAGGAACCCGGCCGGCCCGCACGCCGGCGACCTGGCCAACCTGGTTGCGAACGACAAAGGAGAGGCCCGTGCGCAGGTGGTCATTCCCGGTGTCACGCTCACTCCCGGTGAGCATTCCATCGGAGCCCCAGGCAGCGCGCTCGTCATCCACGCGATGGCGGATGACGAGTTGACCGATCCGACCGGCAACTCCGGTGCGCGGATAGGATGCGCCGTGCTCAGCATTGCGACGCCATGATTGGGCTGGGCGCCTCGCGAGAGGTGCGACGCATGATCATCGGCGCTGCTTGCCGCTACAGGACATTGTGAATAATCTCACAAAGTCCAATTTGTGCCGGAACCCATGACCGACCTGCTCGCTGCCCGCGCCCAGATGGCGCTCTCGCTGGGCTTCCACATCATTTTCGCGGTGGTGGGGATCGGCATGCCGCTCTTGATGGTGGTCGCGGAGCGGCGCTGGGTTTCAAGCCGGGATCCGCTCGATCTCGAACTCGCCAAGCGCTGGTCCAAGGGTACGGCGATTCTGTTCGCGGTAGGCGCGGTGAGCGGCACGGTGCTCAGTTTCGAGCTCGGGTTGCTCTGGCCCCGATTCATGGAGGTGGCGGGTCCGATCATCGGCATGCCATTCTCCCTGGAGGGATTCGCGTTCTTCACCGAGGCGATCTTCCTCGGCATCTACCTCTATGGCTGGGATCGGATCGCTCCGCGAGCCCATCTCTGGGCCGGAGTCCTGGTGGCGGTGAGCGGGGCCATCTCGGGTGTCTTCGTGGTCATCGCCAACGCGTGGATGAACACGCCGACGGGCTTCGACCTGGTGGATGGCCTGCCGGCCAACATCGATCCGGTCCGCGCGTTCTTCAATCCCGCCGCATTGCAACAGACGCTGCACATGACCCTCGCGGCATATGCCGCCACCGGTTTCGCGGTCGCCGGCATCCACGCGC
>JBDTTN010000265.1:0-4654 GCA_039930625.1 Gemmatimonadota bacterium
CGGGGACTCTCAGGTGTCAGCAGGGCTCTGGCCGATGAGCTGATTGAGGGCGGAGCGGCTACCAGGTGGCTCGTCAAGGCGTCAAACGACACACTGGTATCAGGCGACACTCCAGGTGCCGAGGCGATCAGGGTCCACCCGATGCCCTCGAACCTGATCTTGATGTTGGTAAAGGCTGCCGCCCCGGCAGTGGCGACAACGGTGGTGGTTCCTGTGGCTATGTAGGGATCGTAGGGGTCGTAGGGGTGTTGGTCGCCGTCGGCGTAGAGGTGCACCGAGCCGGTGAATTGGGGGAGGGCATGTCCCGCGAAATCCTCGGCGGCTACCGTGATCGCCGGAGCGAACGCGGTGCCGACGGTCACCTGGCGCGGCTGAACCCGGAAGACCAGACGGGTCGCGTGGGTCCTGAATGCCGCGCTGGTGCGAGGCACAAGGCCCGGGGAGGTCACGAACAGAGAATAGGTCGCGCTTGCGCCGTCGATCTCCAGGTCGGCAAAGGTGGCCACCCCGGCCACGGCTCCTACCGTCCTTGTGCCAACCAGCACGCCCCCTCCACGCGAGCCGCCGAGTCCGATCGTGACATCGCCCACGAAGTCTGGAACTACCCGTCCGGATGCATCCAGGATCTTCACCTGGACAGGCGACCCGAACTTGACACCGCTGTACTGAGCCGGCGGCGCTGTCACAAATGAAAGGTGCGTGGCTTTGCCCGGCGCGGGGCTGAACAGGTCTGAACACGCCGTCAGCACCAGAATCGAGATCGTCGTGTGGATTCGTCTGGCCGTGCTTGATGGCATATGTCCTCTGCTGGAGGAATGTTGGGGAAGTGGCGGCACCGGTGGGCAAGATCCAATCCCCGCATCAGCTGTCTGTCAGCCGACCGTGAGGCAGGGGTAAGCCGCCGATCCCGGTGAGCCTTACCTGTCTCGTTTCCATCCCCTACCATTATTCCTCATGCTCACTCTCGTGATGCTGGGTCGGATCGGTCTCGATGGCCCGGATGGGTTGGACTTCGCTCCCCTACTCCGGCAGCCGAAAGGCCTCGCCCTGCTGGCGTACCTGGCCTCACCCCGGCCAGGCACCTGGCACCGCCGCGACACCCTGCTGGCCGTGTTCTGGGCTGAGCTTGATACCGTGCGGGGCCGTGCGGCGCTCCGCAGCGCGCTGTATTCCCTGCGACAGCATCTGGGCGATGGGGTCCTGCGGAATCGCGGCGACGACGAGGTGTCGCTCGACCCCGAGCGATTCACCACCGATGCGGCGCTGCTGGAGGGCGAGGTGCTCGCCGGGCAGCACGCCGGGGCGCTGCAGCGCTATGGAGGCGAACTGTTGCCCGGGCTGTTCGTGCCGGAGGCCGAGGGCTTCGAGAAGTGGCTGGATGCGGAGCGGATCCGGCTCAAGGGACTGGCCCGAAAGGCGGCCGTCGCGCTGACGGCTGATCGCGAACGGGCCGGCGATCTGTCGGGCGCCGCCACCAGTGCGGGGCGAGCGGTCGAGCTCGATCCCGATGATGAGGCCGCGCTCCGCCGCTGGATCGGACTGCTTGATCGGGCGGGTGACCGTGCCCGCGCACTCGCGGGGTACGAGCAGTTCCGGAGCCGCCTCAGCACCGAGTTCGGGGCAGAGCCCTCGGAAGAGACGGTGAACCTGGCGCGGACGATCAGCGCACGCCGCGGCCCCGACGCACCGCCGCGCCTGCCACCTGGCGGGCAGGTCGCGAGCGACCTGACGCTCGCCCCATCATCGGCAATTCCATCGACCCCGTCACTCCGCCGTGGTGGTCGGTTTGTCGCCGGCACTCTGGGCCTGGTGGCCCTGCTCGCCTTTGCCGCCTCCCGCTGGCAGCCGCATGACTCACTGTCCGACTCGAGCACGAAGAGCCTCGTCGTGCTGCCGATGGAGAATGCGACAGGCGATCCTCACGCGGCCTACCTTGCCACCGGCCTGACAGAGGACATCGCCCGCCGGCTCCGGGAAATCGGCGGCCTCCGGGAGGTCCGCTATGGAGCCCGAGCCGATTGGCCCGTGGCGGCCAGCAGCGATCTGACGCTGCTCGGCCGGGAGTTCGGCTCGGAGGTGGCGCTCAAGACCAGGCTAACCAGAGTCGGTGATTCTCTCATCGTCACGGTCGACCTCCTGGACCTGAAGACCGGGCATGTACGGGATGTGACGCGACAGCGCTTCACGGTGACCAGTCTCGTGAGCGGGGAGAGCCTGATCGTCGCGGCCATCGCCGGCGCGCTGTTCCGGGCGCCGATTCCAGCGATGCCACGTGCGCCCGCGGCACCGATCGACGCCGAATCGTATCGGCTGACGCTGGCGGGATGGCATGCGCTGAATCACGGAGACAGGATTGCCGCTCAGCGAGACTTTCAGGACGCGACGGCCAGGGACCCGACCAACGCGCGGGCGTGGGCGGGTTTGACATCCTGCCTGACAGTCGCCGCGCTGTATTCCGGGGCCCGCCCGACAGAGGAGGCCTACCTGCTGGCCGAGGCGGCCGCCAATCGCGCCCTCGCCCTCGACTCACTCCAGGGCACCGCATGGGCGAACCTCGGAATGCTGCGGGCGCTGAACGAGCGGAAGCTGGACGTCGGCGTGGCGCTAATCCAGCGCGGGATCCACGCCGAACCGGCCAACGCCGAACTCTATCTCATTCTGTCCATGCTGTACCGCGAATCCTGGGACTGGGACAAGTCGTTGGACGCCATTCGCGTCGCGCGGCAGCTCGATCCGCTCTCGACCAACTACGCCGGGAAGGAGGCCTCGATCGCCCTGTGCACTAATCGGCCCGAAGAAGGGCTGCGTCTCCTTCGAAGCGCTGTGGCTCTCGACCCGACCGATGTCTTCTCCTGGGCGGCGATGGCCGTGGCCCTCGCCCGACTGGGTCGATTCGATGAAGCGTTGGAGGCCATGCGGCAGTCGCCGGAGCGCCGTGACTCGACGGTAATGAGCGCCCTTGCTGTCGCCAGGGGCGAGCAGGGTTACTGGCAGGTGCAGGAGCTCGAGGGCAAGCAGGTGTTGGCGGACTCCCTCACAGGGGAGACTGCCGATGCCAGCTCACGCTTCTGGATGGGACTCGACTTTCTCGCCGCCGGGGAAGTCGACCGGGGCCTGACAATCCTGGAGCAGGAGCAGCGAAAGGGAAACCCGATACTCGTACGCCTCCCCTGTCGGTCGGAAGTTGAGCGGTGGCGGACGCTGCCACGATACCAGGCGCTGCTCGTAAAGGTCGAAGCCCTCACGCTGCACTAGAATCGGTACCGGGCGCTCAGCTGCATGCGCCACGGCAGGCTCGTTACGGTCGCGGTGGGGAATGCAGCGGGCACGGCGTAGACCGGACGATTCGCGGCTGCATCCCACCCCGCCACCCTCAGCAACGGCGCCGTCTCCCGATCGCTGATTTCCCGCACGAGCCCCCAGTCCTGGTCGATCAGGTTGAGCAGGTTGAACACATCCACGCCCAGTTCCAGCCGCTGCGTCCCCGCGATGCCAACTGCTTTCGAGAAACGGACGTCGAGCGACGTCACCCTCGGATTGCGGCACGAATTCCTCGCCATGATCCGGCCCCGCTGCGCGCGGAGACAGGGAGTCGCGGCGATGAATCGGTCGAGCGCCGAATAGTCCGCAGGAACGGTCAGGCTGATGTCACCGGGGTTCCGGGGGACGTAGATCAGATCGTTGGGCGCCGCATTGCCGGTGCCCCGCTCGGCGCCATCGGCGTTCGCGTCTCCTCTGACGACATAGGCGTAGGGTCTCCCCGACTCCAGCCGAAAGATGCCGGACACCGTAATCCCAAGCGGCAGTGGCAGCACACCGGCAAGCGTGAGGATGTGTGGCACATCAAACCCGGACCGTGTCAGCCGTCGGTCGGCGATGGTGCCATCGATCGGCGCATTGGCGAAGCTCCGGTCGGCGGCCGGCGCCTCGACTGAGTAATAGTCCTCCGCACGCGACCACTGATAGCCGAGCTGCAGGTACCCGCCGTTTTTCCACTGCTTCCCCAGCGAAAGCGTAAGAGCGGTGGAGCGCGCCCCGCTGCGATTGCTGTTCCGGAACACCTGGCTGAACGCCGAATCCACCCGGGCCGGAACCGGATTCCCGATGGGGTCGATCGTGCCGTACATCATCCGCCTCTCGGCATTCCTTCCTGCCGGCACCAGGTTCACATCCGCCAGATAGATCGCGTTCCTGGTTCTGGTGTGCAGCAGATCGAGTGAACCCCGGATGCCGCGACCGAAATCATGGTCCACCCCGATCAGGGCCTTGAGGGCCTCGGGAACCCGAAAGCCGGGATCGAAGTAGACGACGCTGGCGGGCGAGATCCCCAGCGTCCCGGTGAGGCATTGCTGCGGCAGCGCCGCGACGTCGGTGGTCGGAGCGGGAACACCGTCAGCGGGAGAGCACACGAGGGTGGCCTGGTCGCGCCCCGTATTGAGAAACGCCTGCCCCATCCATACGACCGGAGGACGCCCGGTGAAAGCGCCAATGCCGGCCCGCAGCTGTGTCGGGCGGGAACCACGCAGATCGTAGGACAGCCCCAGCCGCGGCGCCAGGACGACGTTTCCACTCGGGAAGCGGCCGGTATCGATCCTGCCGAGCGCGGATGATCCGAGCAGCTGCGGGTTGGTCGCAGGTGCGGAAACGAATGGCG
>JBDTTN010000266.1:0-4648 GCA_039930625.1 Gemmatimonadota bacterium
CGAAGGCTCTCAGGATCATCGAGGAACAGCTTGAGCAGCATGGCCTCGCCCTCGACTAGCACGTGAGTTGCTGGAGATTCTGACCGCCGTGACCACAGCCCTCGCTCCAAGCCCTGCGACTGCCTGACCGCTAGCCAAACTGGTTTAGGGGTGCGCGTTGGTCGAGATGGTCAGCTCGAGTCAGTGGATCGAGCGACCCTGGCTATGCAGCCGATCTCGACGCGTTGGGTTCTGCTCGGTTGCTCGAATGAGGTCTCGGGAAACCCGGGACGGTTCAGTGGACGCCCTGTTCACACCTCGGGTGGCGTCAGCGTTGGACGGCCCAGCCCCGCCCCCCCAGGGACGGCGGTGACAGTTTCCGGACCTGCCAGTCGCACGCGCCCGGTGAACTGCCAGCCCTTGAGGTCTCCCTCGGGCAGCTCGTCCCGGTTGACCGCTACAGATATCTGCCCGCCGACTGTCTCGCCCAGCAGGTTCGGGTGGGTCTCGGTGTCGTCGGCGGACCTGACCTTGAGGCGGATCACGTCCCACCGGTCCACGGTCCCATGGGGCTGGCGGTCGATCACCCGACCGCTGAGCATCGTCTGGTTCTCGATGGCACTGACCACATCCGTCACCCCCCCAGTTGTTCGGCCTCGAACGGTAATGCCTTTCCCGCTAGAAGGCGCACCAGCGCCTCGCTGATGGGCTGGCCGGTGTTCGACTCGAAGTAACTGTAGCCCGGCATCGGGTTGACCTCGAAGCACACGAAGTTCCCAGCAGGCGTCTCCCGCAGGTCGATCCCGACGAAGGGCAGCGACAGCGAGGCCGCGAGGTCGACGCACCGCTGGGCCACGTCGTCGGGGAGCGTCGTCGCGGTGAGGTCGGCCTGCAGGCCCTCACGAGCGGCATACCGGTAGTCGGTTGCCGCGCTGGCGATGCGCGTCGCGAACAGCTCGGCGCCCACGACATGCACGCGCACGTCTACGCCCTCGACGAGGGCCTGGAACTGTGTCGGGAGGGCGCGGATCCGTTCGAGTCGGCCGAGGTACATGGCATCCAGGCGCTGCACGATGGAGCGCACACCACTGATTGACTTGAAGACGACCCCGCCGACGCGATCGGCGAACTCCAGGACCTCGTCGGGGTCGGTCGTCACGATCGATTCGGGCACCGCGAACCCCGCTGCCCCGATGAGCTGCGCCTGGAACGGCTTGCTGGAGTTGGAGTGCATGTCGCGTGGCCGGTTGACCACTAATGCGTCAGCGGTATCGAGCCAGGTCACCGCCGCGTCTGTGATCACCGACTCCCGCCGATGGGCCACCTGGTCGTCCTCCGTGACGGGCGCGAGTGGTCGTGCGTATGCCGCGTCGAAGTCGGCAAGGGGCAATCGCGCCCACGGCACGCGAAGCTGTCCGCCGACCGTCCCCCCACATTCCTGGAGGGTGAGGTCGCAGCCGGCCAACGCCTGCTGGTCGAGGACGAGGTGCTCAGCACCCAACCGCTCGGCCGCGCGGACCGCCCGCGACAGCGCCGGGTCATCCCCATAGCCGAAGAACAGGATCATGACGCGACCTCTTGAAGCATGGCCGCAGCAACGGCGATCTGCGCGGAGCCCCTGAGCGACGGGACGGTGGCCACGCCGGTCACCCGATCTGCCCCGTCGAGGCCGACCTCAACGATCCTGCACGATCCAGCGGCGGCGAGTTGCCGGCAGCGTCGGTGCTCCTCGGTGTCGCGGGCCCCCACCATGCGGCACCCAGCGACCAGAACGCTGCGGACCGCCACACCCTCGGAGCCGGCGACGGGCCCGCCATACTCCGCCGCGAGCTGTCGCCAGCGGGCGGGTGACCAGCTTGGCCCAGTCGGACTCGCGCCCTCGCAGGCATTGACGGTGCGGGGGGCGATCGAGGCGAGCCAGCTCACAAGGAGTGCGGTGAGCTCTGCGCGCGCGTAGGCCGCATCGGCAGCCGCCGCGGCACCCAGCACAGGCGGCACTCGCCATTGCTGCGACCTGAACCACACTGCGGCGAGGTTGTCATCGGTCAGTACGGGCGCATTGGGGCCGGGGAGGCGCACGGAAGTGCGGGCGACCCCGGCGCTGTCCACGTGATGGCTCCAGCGGGCAGCTGCGAGCTCATCGCCGGAAAGGACCACGACCTCATGGTTAACGCCACCGGGCGAGCGGGGGCGGAGGGCGGCCGCGCGCGCGGCCGCCCTCCCCCCGGTGTCGCCAGGGTCGGCGACAATGAGGAGAACCCGTGTCACGACGTCAGCCTGGCTGGGTGTCGAGCTCGCGCTTGGCACCGGCGTCACCGCTGGCCATCCGCTGCTCCAGTGCCGGCGAGGAAGGCTGGCTGCCGCCGGCTCCCATGAGGTCGGGACGCAGCGACGCGTCGATGAAGATGTCCGCTGGCTTGTCGGTCCCAGACGCGACGCCCGAGGTGCCACCGAAGACAGCCCCCTCCAGCGCGCTCAGCCTGTCCTCGACCGTCCCGCCCGCCGAGGAGCCCTCGGGAGCGAAGCCGCCGAAGCCGCCGCGACGCCAGTCGTCCGGAGGCCAGCCCTCGAAGCCACTCTCCTTGAACTCCTTGAAGTCCTTGATTGTGTCCTTGAGGAAGCTCTTGTCCGGGTGCACGTCCTTGAGGACGTTCTTGTCCGGGTGGACGTCCTTGGCGAACTCCTTGTGGTCCTTACGGGCATCCTTGAGGTCCTTGAACGTCTCCTTTTGGTCCTTGAGGACGGCCTTGCAGGTCACCGTGACGTCGACCGTCATGGCCGCGCTGGAGGCAGGGATGGACTTGATGGACACGCAGGTGTCGGCGCCCGTAGAGGACTTGGTACTCGGAGACGTGGCATTGGTGACAGAGGACTTTGAGGCACTTCCTGGGAATGGATCCCCTGCGTCGCCACGATTGTGGTTCAGCTCCAGGTCACGATTGCCATCGGCCTGGAGCAGCCCCACCTTGTAGTGGGTCTCGTCCGTGTTGCCGGGCTGGGAGTCGTCGCAGTGCCACAGCAGCAGACCGTCGCCGGGCAGCGCCTGGTCGTAACCGATCTTTTGGCGATTCTCGAGGAGGAAGTACTCCGGACCGCCGCCGCCGTTCTTCCACATCCGATAGAGGGAGTGGCTGTTCTCGACGGCCTGCACCGTGAGGGGCCCGTTGGCCGTGACGTTGGTCACGCCCGCCCAGCCCTGGTTGGCTTTGCACCAGGCGCTCGGGTGGGAGGGGATGTCGCCGCCGCCGTTCCAACTGCCGCTCGCCATCAGGCACCAGTTGCCATCACCCTCGGATGAGTAGTCCGTGTCGTACAGGTCTGGGAAGCCGAAGAGCAGGTGACCAAGCTCGTGCGCGGCCACCCCGATCTTCGCGTCTTCGGGAATGGTGAGGTAGCCGTAGATCTTCGTGCCATCGGTGTTGTATTCGGCGTCGAGGTTCGACTTGTGCGACCAGATGTCGCCTAGGCTGCCGGTGACCTCCGCGCCCTGGCCAGCATGAACGACGATGAACGCATCGACGTAGCCATTGCCGTCGTTGTCGTACGGCGCGAAGTTCACCGCCGCCGTGGACGCGGTCGCGGCGTCCAGCGCCATCTGCGGCGATCGGAATGCCGTGCCGTTCTTGCCGATGCCCGACCCGTTGTTCGCATACCACGCAAGGGTTTGCGGCATGCGGTACGGCCCGACGACGGTCCCATCGAGGGTGATGAGACCATTCGTCACCTCGGTGTAGTACTCCCGGACGCTGCCATGCGGGAGTACGCCAGTTGAGAAGAATAGATCCGCAAAGTGCGCCTGGGCAGCCGTCATGGGCTTGTCCGAGAAGTCGACGAGCACAACTGCTACCCGGACGGTCCCGCGCAGCGGAGCCCTGTCGGCGGCAGCATTGCGGATCGTGGCGGTTGGGGTGCCAGCCGGGAAGGCTTCCGGCGGGATGATGACGCCGTCGTTGAAGCCGAGTCTGCGTGGCTCCCTGGCAAGACCGAGGAGGGCGGCGCCCTCGGGCCGCTTGCGTTTGGTGGTGGCGGCGAGTTCCTTGTCCCACCGCTCCTTCAGCTCGGGGCTGGGCCCGACCGCGCAAGTACCCCCGCGCTGGTCATCGGTCCAGTCCGACTGGTCGATATCGTCCATTGGCATTTCTCCTTTGAGTTGTCTGCAGGCCCTGGCCGGTCTGCACCTGTATGGGGAAAGAGGAGCGATGCGCGCGATTGATACGTCTGGACACCTCGCCGACGGCTGCCCGGAGGAGGCGAGCGTGGGGTCGCCCCGGTTGAGGCGGCACCGATGTCATGATGAAGGAGCAGTCGGCGCCGGATCGGTGAGCAACGGGTGACCATCCGGAGTCAGAAGGATCGCGATGGCCACTATGACGAAGGTGAACGCGACGACGCTCTGACGAACGGTCAATGAGTGCCTGCAGACGAGCAGTCGCCTACGTTGTATGCAGACGCGCGGCCAGGCGTCGAGTCCCTGTCGGCTTCCTGCCAACGGATTCTCAGCAGGCCCGGCGTAAGGTCATCGGCCGGCAACCTACGGAACCCACTGCGTTCGTAGTACGGAGCATTCCACGGGACGTTCGCAAGCAGGTAGGCCACGGGGATGTCTGCGTGATCGGCGATCACCCACGCCTGGCCTCTCTCGACCTAGTCTCATAGCAGCTCAAGGCCG
>JBDTTN010000267.1:0-4646 GCA_039930625.1 Gemmatimonadota bacterium
CGATGTAGTAGAACGGATAGAGGAAGATGTGCAGTTGCCGGTACCAGCGGGTGATCCGCTCCCGCTCCAGCCCGCTCCAGTCGATGCCCCGCTCGAAGCGGCTCCGGAGCCGGAGCCAGGCCTGATCCCGGGCGGCGGCATCGTGGCCCTGGCCGCTGGAATAGATCCAACTCTGAAAGGCGTCGACCGAGGCGACATGCGACAGCGTCACCAGCGCATCCTCGAGGTGATCGACGCGTGCCCGGGCAAACTCTTCCGGCGTGAAGAATCCGCCCTGATCCTGTCCCAGGTAGGGTGAGGCAAGCAACTCCATCGACATCGAGGCGAGCTCGCACATCTCGAGCCCGGGGTGGCGCTGCCAGATGAGCGGCTGATGATGCGACTCAAAGGCGTGAAAGGCGTGCCCTGCCTCGTGCAATAGCGTGTTGACGTCGTCCAGCACCCCGACCGAATTCATAAAGATGAATGGCCGGCCCCGATACTGGAGCGTCTCGCAATATCCGCCCGGCGCCTTCCCCTTGCGGACGTCGAGGTCGAGCATCCGCTCGTCCATCATCGTCTGGAATTGCTCTCCGAAGGCCGGCGCCACCCGCTCCATCACTCGGCGACTGGTGCCGATCAGCTCCTGCACATCGGAGAACGGCCGGATCGGTTCCCTGCCATCGGGGTCGGGTCCAACATCCCAGGGGCGCAATCGGTCCACCCCGAGGCGCTGCTTCCGCCGGGCCATGATCCGCTCCACCGCGGGCGCGACCACCTTCTCCACGGCATCGTGGAAGCGGCGGCAATCGTCGGGGGTGTAGTCGAACCGGCACTTGGCCGCGAAGGCATACTGCTCGTAATCGGGGAAACCGGCATTCCGCGCGACGCGAGCCCGCAGGTCATACAGCGTATCGAAGATGCCCGCCAGCTCCGGTTGGCGCCCGGCGTAGGCGTCGCACCCGAGGCGGAAGGCGCGTTCCCGCGCAGCGCGGTCGGTCCCCTGCATGATCGGCTGCAGCTCGGGGAGGGTCTTCTCGACGCCCTCCCACATGACCGACAGCCCGCCGGTAATCTTCTGGTAGGAGGTGCTGAGCTCTTCGATCTCGGTGCTGAGGGGGACGTTCTCCTCACGGAAGAGCTCCGCGCCTCGGCGGAAGCGGGCGATCGTCACCTCGAGGCCGGCTCGGCTGTACCCCATCGCAAGGAGGCGCCGGGCGAGTTCCACCTCGAGCTCCTCCATCTTCGGAAGAATCTCCGCCGAGAACCGCAGATGCGCCATTTCCTTGGCCGGGTCGGTGGTATCGCAGGTGTAGGCGATCATTGCCACGCCAGCCGCCTCACTGACCGTCTCCTCCAGGCGGGACCAGTCCGCGAGCCAGCTCTCCACAGAGGCGAGGTCGACCGGTCGCTCCGCCAGCTCCTGATACAGCGGTCGCAGCTCCTCCCAGGTGACGTGGGCGAGTGACGCTGGCGTGAGCGAGGCGATAGGGGGCAGGGTCATGGGAAAGGGAGGCTACACGGGCCGCGACGATTCTGCAATCAGGCTGCCCCGCCCTGCGCCGAGCCGCCGCGGTGATAGGCATAGGCCACCGCCAGCGACACCACGCCGAGGATGAACGCGGAGCCGACCCGATAGAGGGCATCGAGCTGGGAGAGGTCGACAAACACCACCTTGAGCAGTGCCAATCCTGCCACGGCGAATCCCGCGAGGCGGAGCGGCCGCACCTGCCGTCGAAAGCCGATGAAGAAGCATCCAGCGGCGAAGCAGATCCACCAGGCGCTCACCGAGAGACCGCCGGCGAGATTCCCGCGCTCCGCATCAACCCCCGTCTGCTCGAAATACTGCAGCAGCTCACCCGTCACCCCGAAGAGGAGCAGGGTACCCGCAAGCGCCCACAGCATCGGGCGGAGACCGCGCGGCGTAAGCCCGGTACTGTCCTCCCGGATCAGCCTGACAGCCAGCGCGATGGTGACCGCGATCGCGAGCCAAAGCGTCATGGCCCACGGGCCGGTGAAGGCGCGCTCTGTCGCGGGCTGGTTGGGGAGGTCGCGGAGCACCAGATGCGCGAGCCCCACACCGAGTGAGAGCAGCGCGTACCAGCGCCCGTCGTCGCGATGCAGCAGGTGGTCCGTCGCCGCCCAGAGCACCGTCAACAGCAGGAGCACCCACACCGCTTCGAGTCCGGACCACTGGGCCAGCGCCGCCGTGCCCAGTGCAAGCGCGGCGACCAGGGCGAACGGCCGGCGCACTCCCGACAGTCCCACGACGAGATAGGGCAGCGCAACCAGTGCGGGCACCAATCCTTGGTTGCGGTCGAAGTTCGCCGGTGCAATCTGGTGAAGTGCCGCGCCCAGGAGCAATGGTGAGAGAAAAAAGTAAAGCGTGTCACCGAAAGCGTTGCCGTCCGGCCAGACACTCGCGGCACGCAGCGCACGCCACCACGTCGGTCCGGTGAGCACGATGCCACCGAGCAGCGTGGGCCAGTGATTCGAGACGCTGGCATTCGCGACCGCCAGCACGCCCCACCCGCCACCGAACGCGAGGAAGCGCGTCTCGAACCATTCCTCTCGCAATCCCACGAGGAGCCCGGCCGCGCCGCCGAGTACGGCGTAGAGGTACAGCAGCGTGGAATTTGCCTCGGCGAGCACCCCCGCTCCCGCGATTCCGAAATAGGCCAGCGCGATCACCAGCGTCGCCAGGCGCCAGTGGCGCCGGGCCGAGACCCAGCCGAGCGCAAAACCCATCGCGCCGAGATAGAGGAGGAGGAGATTGACGTCCCCGCCCGCTTTCCCGATGACTATTGGCGCGAAGAAGGCACCAAGCGCCGCAGTCGCGCCCAGTGCCTCGACATCGATGGCGAGCGCGATTGCAGCGAGGCCGAGGGAGACCAGCGCGAGCGCGGCAATGGCCGGGGTCTCGGGCAGGAACTGGTACAGCCGGGTCGCGGCCCACACCGCGAGATACATGACGGCCGCGCCGCAGCCGATCAGCGCCGCGCCGTAGGTTCGGGTGCCGCGTCCGTGCAGGTACCAGCCGAGGTAGCCGATGGCTCCACCGGCGAGCGCGCCCGCAACGCAGCGCATGAGCGGGGATATCCAGCCGCGATCGAACGACAGCTTGAGCAGGTAGCCGGCGGCGAGGATGACGAACGTCACCCCGACCGCGAGCAATCCCCGCTGTCCCAGCCATTGCTCGTCGATCATCGGTCCGCCTCGGAACGGAACCGCACCGGCAGCCCTCGCCGTCCCGGGCGGTGGCGGCGCGGGCAGCGGCCGTGCGGGCGGCGGAGGTGGCAGCGGTGAAGCGACGGGACGCGCAGCGGGTGGCGCCGGAATCGATCCGAGTCGTGGATCAGCCTCGGGCGCCGCAGGAGGAGCGACGGGCGACCTTGCCTGCACCGTCACCAGCTGCCGCACCAGTCCCTCGAGAACTTGCAGCCGCTGTTCCAGCCTGGCGATGCGATCGTCGTCGCTCATGCAGACCCTTCGGGCTTGGGAACCGGCGTCTCGGCGGTGTGCATGGGGATCGGCTCGACCCGGAGTGCCATCAGGCCGACGATCGCCACCGCGACGGCCGACAGGTAGAACGGTGACGAAGTTCCGATACGCTGAAAGGCGCCGGTGGCAATCAGCGGCGCGGCCACCCGGGAGATGCCCGCAAAGGTCTGCGCCACACCCATGGTCGTCCCGAGCTGTTCCTTGGGTGAGGCGCGGGACATCAGCGCCGTCGTCGAGGGGAAGAGCAGCGCCGTGCCGATCGGCACCAGCGGGATGATAAACGCCAGCGTCCACACATTCGGAGCGACGGTATAGAGCAGCAGGCCCGCGACGAGGACTGCGGTGCCGTATCGCATGGTGCGGGTTTCGCCGAAGCGGGCGACAATCGGGCCGAGGAAGACCGAGCGCATCGTGAACGACAGCGCGCCGATATAGCTGTAGAAGTATCCGATGGTCTCTTCGGTGACCCCGAAGCGGACATCAAGAAAGAGCGCCAGCACCGATGTCAGGCAGCTGAAGGCGAACATTCCGGTGGCGTAAATCCAGATCAGCCGGGACACCGGTCGTGCCGGATGCTCGAGCACCTCCGCCGCCGCCGCCCAGACGGGGCGACGCACCGTGCTGGTGCCTCCGGGTGGCGTCGGCACTCGCGACTCCGGCAGCCAGCGCCAGGCAAAGGCCACGTTGATCAGGCAGAGCCCCGCCGCGACGAAACCCGGCGCCGCCGGGCCGAAGTAGGCGTGGCTGAAGGAGCCGATCGCCGGCCCGATCGCGACGCCCGCGCTCGTCGCCGCCGACAGCCAGCCCAGCGCCTTGGCTCGGCCCGCGGGCCGGATCGTATCGGCGACGTAGGCCTGGGCCACACCGGTCGTGCCGCCCCCGGCGCCCTGCACTATGCGCGAGAGGAATAGCAGCCAGATCGACGAGGCGAGTCCGAAGATGACGTACGCCACGGCAGAAGCCGAGAGCCCGATGAGCAGAGCCGGCCGGCGGCCATAGCGATCGGAGAACCGACCCCAGTACGGCGCCGCAATGAGCTGCGCCACCGAGAAGGTCGCGGTCATCACGCCGATCAGCTCCGGGGTCGCATTCAGCTTGAGCGCGTAGTACGGCAGCAGCGGCAGGATCATCGCGAAGCCGATCATGTCGATGCAGCAGGTCGCGAT
>JBDTTN010000268.1:0-4637 GCA_039930625.1 Gemmatimonadota bacterium
AGCGCGCGCCTCACATGCGCGAGGTCGGGGGTTCGAGCCCCTCATCGCCCATCGCATATCCTCAACCAGCTCTTCGACTTCGCAGTCGGAGAGCTGTTTCACTATCAATGGGTGCGTGAGGCGTGGTCACAATTGCTACGGCGCGCTACTTCACTTGCTGGCAAGGCGGCGCTTCAACACGGTCGCTGGCGATGATCACCCCCCGACCGTAGGCAGAGAGCGCTTGGACGACGCCGCTCGCGCCCGTTCCCGAGCGTCGGCGGCATTGAAGGTGCACCACAGGTTATAGACCCAGCAGAGTGCCCCAAGCCCGAAGAGTGCACCACCGACCACCAATAACCACCGCGCGCTCGGTCCCACCTGTGGTTGGACGAGAAAGCCAATAACCAGCCCCCCCCAAGCCAAGGTTCGCCAGGTACAGGTGGGCTACTGCGAGCCGCTGACTATGCAGTGGGTGGCCAAAGAGTCTCGGCAACAATTGGTAGCCGACCCCGAAGACGAACATGGTCAGAAACCCGACGACATTCATATGAGCATGGGCTGGCCGGTAGACAAGCCAAACGGGATGGACCGCGATTTCCAGCCCCAACAACGTGCCGGCTGCAAACCATAGCAGCGAGGCCCGAATAGAACCCTTGATGAACCATTCCATGCTGGTAACCTAACTCCAGGATGATGGGCGGCGACCGGACTCGCGGGGCGCGGAGACCAACCGTGTGGGCATTCTCAGCGTCGATCAGCGGGGTCAGCCCCGCACCAGGTCGCGTAGCAGAGCAGTCAGCACCGTTGGCAGTCGCTCCGCGCGGGTCAGTACCGCGAAGTCCCGGCCGAACAGGCGGGTCGCATATCGCGGGGCTTCGCGGTCCACCGTCAGGCAGAAGACATGCACCCCCAGCTGCCGCGCCTCCGCCACCGCCATGCGGGTGTCCTCGATGCCGTATCGACCTTCATATTCATCCACGTCGTTGGGCCGTCCGTCCGAGAGCAGCAGCAACAGCCGGTGCCGTGCCGTTTGCCGCGTGAGTCCCGCAGTGGCGTGTCGGAGTGCCGCGCCTGTACGGGTATACCCGTCAGGCTCGAGAGCAGCGACCCGGCAGCGCCCCACGTGGGTCGCCGATGCCTCCTCGAAGCGTTTGACGACCTGGACGGTGACCCGTGAGGGGCCCGCGCTGGCAAAGGCGAAGATCGCGTGGGGATCACCCAGTGCAGCGAGCGCCTCGCCGACGACAAGTATCGCCTCCTTCTCCACGTCGATGATCCGCCGAGACCCTCCCACCCAGCCATCGGTCGACGCGCTCACATCAACCAGCAGGGAGATCGCAACGTCACGGCGCACCGGCCGGGTGTCGATGTGGTACCGGTCGTCGGCAACGCCCCCGCCACGGCGATCGGCAAAGGCCTCGACCAGCGCATCCAAATCCAGCTCGGCCCCATCCCGCTGCCGTCGGAGCGCCATCCGCCTGGGCCGGAGCCGCTCGAAGTCGCGACGCACCGTCCGAATGGTGGCGGCGTGGCGGCGCAGCTCGGCGTCGACCCACGTTTCGTTCCCAACCTCCGCCACCCGCTCCCGGACGATGGCGCGACCGCGATATGCTCCCGCCCGCCAATCCCACTCGGGATACGCGATGCCGGCCGGCTCGGTGCCGCCTAACATACCGCTCCCGCGCGGGATCGGTTCCGCTCCCACAAGGATCTCTGCCACCTGCCCGGGCCTGCGGACCAGCCTCGCCTCGGGCAGTTCGGCCAGCGATTCCGCCAGGTCGCCCGGCTCCGCCTGCTGGTCCCGATCGGCCGGACGCTGAAGTCCTGCGGGATCCTCCGCCTTCTCCTGCAGGTCGTCGGCCCGCACCATCCAGGTCCCGGGCTCGGCATCATCCTCCGCCTCGGCGGCTACCCGAGGAAGGGGACGCCGAGCAAGTGTCCGGGACCGGCCAGGGGTGGGAGAAGCCAAGTCCTCTGTGCCCGCAGAAGCCGGATGATCCTCGACACCTTCGGCGATGGTGCCCCACAGTGGCACCGGCGCCAAGCCCCGGTAGGAGCCCGCAAGAGTCGCCAGTGTCAGGCGCTGCGCCTGCGCCCAGCGCCGCGAAGCATCCGGCGTGGCGGCGGCGACGAACGGCACCGGCGGGAACCCGGGCTCGGCGGCGAGCAGTTGCAGGGTGAGACTCTCAACCGCGGCCTCCACAGGCGCAGATCGACGAGCAAGAGGCCGGCACTCGGCGGCTTCCCGTCGGGCGCCGCGCACATGCGCGGCAAATGTCGGGAACATGCGCACCAGCATCACATCGACCGCGGCGGCTTCGGAGAGCAGATAGAGATCGCGAAGCAGCAGGTCCGCGGTAGGCATGACCGCGAGCGTGCCACGATGCACGCGCGCCGCCTGTTCCATGGCCAGGAGCCGGTATCGATCCGCGATCTGCTCCCTCGGCAATTCCTCGAGATGACCCGGCAGCCGGATGCGCGCTCCGTCGGAGCTTGCCAGGGCGACCTGACCGTGCAGGTGCGATGTGCGGTAACGGCTGAGGCGACTGAGGAAACTCGGTGGCGCGGGTGGTTCGGCGAGCCCGATCTCGGGAGCATCAGGGAAAACCGCGGCGATGAAGAGCTCAAGTCTCCGCCGCAGGTCCTGCAATCCCGGCCGAGCGTCGATACGACCCGCGGTGCGACGGGCCCACAACTCGCGGGCGAGCCGAGTCGCGTAAAGGGCTCCTTCAGCAATGACGTCTTCCGGCTCCGCCACAGCGTCAGAAGGTGGCGGTAATCAGATCGCCGATGGCCGCGAGCAGATCAGGGTCATCGGTGAGTGGTCCCATGAGCGCGACTCGTGCCGCCTGGGCCGGAGTGATCCCTCCCGCAATCAGCCGCGCCGTGGCCACCAGCAGCCGGCTGCTCGGTACCTCGGCCAGGCCGCGATCTCGGAGGCGCCGTACCCGGGCCCCCAGTTCCACCAGTGCCCCGGCCGTCGCATCGTCGACGCCCCCCTCATGCATCACGACGCGCCGCTCCAGCGCGGCGGGCGGGAAGTCGAACTCCAGCGACACGAATCGCTGGCGGGTGCTGGGCTTCAGATCCTTCAGCACGTGCTGGTAGCCGGGATTATAGGAAACGACGAGTTGAAACCCCGGGGCCGCCTCGAGCAGTTCGCCCGTCTTTTCGATAGGAAGCATCCGCCGATCGTCGGTGAGCGGGTGGATCACGACCACGACGTCCTGACGCGCCTCGACTACTTCGTCGAGATAGCAGAGGGCACCCAGCCGCGCGGCGCGCGCCAGCGGACCGTCCTGCCACACCGTCTCCCCTCCGCGGATCAACCAGCGTCCGGTCAGGTCGCTGGCGGAGAGGTCATCGTGACAGGCCACCGTCACCAGTGGCCGCTTGAGCCGCCAGGCCATGTGCTCGACGAAGCGGGTCTTGCCGCATCCCGTGGGGCCTTTGAGCATGACGCCGAGTCCCCGCCGATGGCACTCCTCGAAGATCCTCACCTCGTCGCCGGTGGGGAGGTAGAACGGCTCCTCCCCGCCGGGATGACGAAGCCCATCGGGAAGGCTCCGCGCCGAACCTGCCATGCGCTGAACGCTCATCGGCTCAGCGCGACCCCTCCGCCACCACCGGCCACGTCGCCGGCGCCGTCCGGCGTCTGGGTGCGAGGAAGAAGAAGTCATAGAGGAAGAGCCCGACGCCGAACGTGAAGAGGAGTCCGGTGCCCAGCACCATCAGGAAGTGCACCTGAATTTTGTGCTGAGTCTCCAGGTAGCCGAGGCCCATGATGCGCTCAAGGTAGGTCTGACCGATCCCGGCGGCGGCGAACGCCATCGTCATGCCGAACATCCCGGCCATCTGGAGCCAGAAGGCCCACAGCCCGGTGGGCGATTCTCCCGCCTCCTGCTCGTGCCCGAACAGCCCCGGCATCGCGTAGGTGATCATCGCGAGCACGATCATGACGTAAGCGCCGAAGAAGGCCATGTGCCCGTGCATGGCGGTGATCATGGTGCCATGGGTCCACTTGTTGACTGACGGCCAGGTATGGGCCAGCCCAAGGATGCCGGCGCCTAACGCGGAAAAGACAGCGCTCCCGATGGTCCAGTGGAGCGCGAGGCGGTTGGGATGGGCGAGCCCGGAGCGCCGCATGGCCATGTAGGCGTAGATCGCCATGCCGAGAAACGCGAGCGGCTCCAGGGCACTGAAGAAGCCACCGAAGGCGATCCAGTAGCTGGGAACTCCGATCCAGTAGTAGTGGTGCGCTGTGCCGAGGATGCCGGCGATGAAGGTCAGCCCGACGATGACGTAGAGCCACTTCTCCATCACCTCACGGTCAGCGCCGGAGAGCCGGATCAACAGGTAGGCGAGGAGTCCGCCCTGCACCATCTCCCATACACCCTCGACCCAGAGGTGCACCGTCCACCACCGGTAGTAGATGCTGACGGTGTAATTGTCGTAGGTGAGCAGTGCCGGGAGGTACAGGATAGCGGTCAGCGCCAGGCCCGCGACGAGCACTCCCTCGGTAGTGGTCAGCTTCTTCGCCTTCCAGATCGTCATCCCGATGTTGTACAGGAACATCAGCATCGTGACGACGATCGCGAGCTTCACCGGCATCGGCTGCTCCAGCAGCTTGTTCCCCTCGGTCCAGCCGAAGAGGT
>JBDTTN010000269.1:0-4617 GCA_039930625.1 Gemmatimonadota bacterium
TGCGGAGCAGGGTGGTGGCGATCCGCACAGTGCGATCGGGGGAGTCGGTCAGTTACGGGGCCGAGTGGATCGCGGCGGCAGATGCCCGGATCGCAACCCTCGCGATCGGCTATGCGGACGGGGTGCAGCGCTCGCTCGGGAACTGCGGGGCGGTGGAACTGAATGGGAGGATCGTCCCGATCGTCGGGCGAGTGACGATGGACTTCGTGATGGTGGCGGTGGAGACGGACTGTGCCATCGGTGATGTGGCAACGATCTTCGGCGGGCTCGTCTCCCTCGACGATCAGGCCCGGCAGGCCGGGACAATCTCATACGAATTGCTGACGGCGATGGGTCCGCGCATCGCCCGGAGATACGCATGAACCAGCACTTCGCCTCTCTGGTCATCGGGCTGGCACATCAGGCCGAACAGGCCGTCCAAGGCAACCTGCCGCCCGGCGCGCCCGGGAATCCAGATCCCCGGGAGGTCGCGCGCACCCTGATCGACACCCTTGGCATGCTGCAGGAGAAGACCAAGGGTCAGCTCGATCCCGATGAGCAGCGGCTGCTCACCGAGGCCCTCACAGGGGTCCGTTTCCGCTTCGTCTCCACGGAGAAGAAGTAGTCTGCGCCGCGCCGCCCTGATCGTGCTCGACGGGGTTGGATTCGGCCCCGCGCCGGACACCGACGCGTACGGAGACACCGGAAGCGATACCCTCGGCAATGTGGCTCGCGCGGTAGGTGGACTCCGCCTGCCCAATCTCGAGGCCCTGGGCTTGGGTCTGATCGCTCCGCTCGCGGGAGTCTCGCCGGTCAGCTCTCCGGAGGCGGCGTGGGGGCTGGCCAACCCGGCCAGCGCCGGGAAGGACAGCACCTCGGGCCATTGGGAACTGTGCGGGCTGACCCTCGCACATCCGTTCAAGACCTATCCGCATGGCTTCCCGCCTGCCTTTCTCGAGGCACTCACCGCCGCCACCGGCCGGGGCATCCTGGGGAACCGGGTCGCCTCGGGGACCGAGATTCTGGTGGAGCTCGGTGCCGAGCATGTCGCGACGGGAAAGTGGATCCTCTACACCTCCGCTGACAGCGTCTGCCAGCTCGCGGCGCACGAGGACGTCGTGCCGGTGGAGGAGCTGTATGCGGCCTGTCAGGCAGCGCGGGGCCTGTTGACGGGGACCGAGGCGGTCTCACGGGTGATCGCGCGTCCATTCACGGGGAGTGCGGGGAGCTGGAAGCGCACCGAGCGCCGCAAGGATTTCAGCGTTCCGCCGCCGGGGGAGACGCTGCTTGACCGGCTGGCCGCGGCGCACATTCCCCGGCTCGGAATCGGCAAAGTCGACGACCTTTTCGCCGGCCGGGGCATCATCAGCATGCATCCGCGGACCAACGCGGAGGCCTACCGCGCCATCGCGAGCGCATTACGGGTGATGTCGCGCGGGCTCCTGTTCGCCAATGTGATCGAGTTCGACCAGAGCTGGGGGCACCGGAACGATGTTCCCGGCTTCCACGCGGGGCTGCTTGCCCTGGACGCGGCGCTGCCTGGAATGCTCGCCCCGATGCGGGACGAGGATCTGGTTATTATTACCGCCGATCACGGCAACGACCCGACCACGCCGTCTACGGATCACTCCCGGGAGCGAGTCCCGGTACTGGTCCTCGGGGCCAGGGTTCGGCGTCTCTCGATCGGAACCCGGCAGAGCTTTGCCGATATCGGGCAGACGCTGGCGGAGTTCCTCGGCGTCACGCCACTCGCCTCCGGCCAGTCCTTTCTCGGCGAGATCTGGGATGGATGATGCGCTGGTAGCGGCTGCGCGGACGGCGCAGGGCCAGGCTTGGTGTCCCTATTCGGGCTTTCCCGTGGGCGCTGCACTGGAGTGCGAGGACGGCCGAGTCTTTAGTGGTTGCAATGTGGAGAACGCCTCGTTCGGCCTGACGATATGTGCCGAGCGGGGCGCAGTCATGGTGGCCGTCGCCAGCGGAGCGCGGCGGTTCCGGCGGCTGGTGATCGTGGCGAATGCCGACCCGCCGGTGAGCCCCTGCGGCGCCTGTCGCCAGGTGCTGGCAGAGTTTGGCTGGGAGATGATTGTAGAAAGCATAGGGCCGGCGGGCACGCGGCGCTGGACGCTGCGGGAGCTCCTGCCGGATGGATTCGCGTTCGACAGAGGTGGTACGGATTGACGAAGACTCCGATTCGACTATTCCCTTCGATCGCCGCCGGTGCGGCGATCCTGCTGCTGCTGGCCTGCCAGGAGCGGCTGGCCGCTCCAGCCGACTGTCCCAATCTCTGTCCCGGCGGATACACCGTCCGCGATACTGTCCTCACCCCGGTATTCGGGACCGACTCCGGCTATGAGGGCTATGTCCTCGCGGGACAGGGCGGCTCGTTGCGGGTCTCCTATCAGCTCCCGGCAAGCGAGGACCGCGCCGTCATCCGCTTCTCGGCCCGACCGGACTCCTTCACCTTCAACGACACGCTGCGGGCCTATACCATCGACTCGGTCGTGCTGTCGATCGGGCTGCAGTATCGCGATACCACGGTGAAGAACCTCGTGGTCTCGCTCTATCGTCTCCCGGCCACCCTCGATTCCGGCTTCACCTTCATTGACGCCGATACCGCGTTCACGCCAGCGAACGTCATCGACACCTTCATGGTGGCGGATTCAGTCATCGCCGGCAGCCTCACCCGGACCTTCAAGGGAGCCACTCTCGCCCAGGTGCTGATCGCGCCGGCCGACACCGGCATCCTCGCGATCGGCGTGCAGCTCCGTGCTGCGCAGCCGACAGGGATCCGGATAGGCAGTGCGGGCGGAGGCGGCCTCGCGCCGCTGTTCACCACGTACCTCCATTTCCCCACGCCCGGCGACACCAGTACCACCTCCCGGACCTTCGTGCGGGGGCCGTCGTTTGCGCGCTTCCTGTCCCAGACGGTCCCGGTGCTCGATACCACGGTACTGACGGTCGGAGGGGCTCCTAGCTCCCGCAGTGTGATTCGGTTCCCCTGGCCGCTGCAGCTACGGGACTCGGCGCAGCTGGTGCGGGTGACCCTGGAACTGGTGCCCACCGCCACCATTCTCGGTTTGCGGGGTGATACCGCCTTCCTGCAGGCCCGACCGCTGCTGGCGGACTTCGGGGGCAAGAGCCCCGCGGGGACCGACGGCTTCTATATCGCCATCGCCCCCCTGGTCGATGGCCAGACCGACACGGTGCGGCTGGAGGTGCGCCGCGCCGTGACGCTCTGGCAGGGCGTTGACGGCCTTCCGCCCGCTTTCATGCTGCAGCTCTTTCCGGAGGCGAGCAGCTTCACGCGCGCCACCTTCGGTTCCAGCCGAAGCGTCGGCTTCATACCGAGGCTCCGGGTGACCTACGCACTCACGTTCCCCTTCGAGAAACCCTGATGCGGCTGATTCGGATGATGGCTGTTGTCGCGCTGGCGGCGGCACTTCCCGCACTGCCCGCCGACCTCTCGGCCCAGTCGTCGCTGTTCGGGGTGCGAGGTCTGGGACTGCCGGGGCGGCCAACGACGCCAAGGGTGCGGGGGACCGGAGGCAGCTTTGCGCTGTTCGATGGCGAGAGCGACTTCAATCCCGCAGCGATGGCGAACCTCAAGGCCGTCACCGCCGGATTCGTGATCGCGCCCACCTGGCGTACTTGGGAGACGCCTGCGGGTTCCGCACACCTCAGGGACACCCGCTTTCCGCTGGTCTTCGTGGGTGGCCCGATTCCCCACAGCCGGCTCGCCATCGGCGTCTCGTTCGGCAGCTACGCGGATCGCGACTTCAGACTCGCCACCCGGGACTCCCTCGTCATTCGAGGGGTCCAGACCCAGGTCTTCGACACCCTCAAGTCGGTCGGTGGCCTGAACGAGATCCGGTTCGCCGCGGGCTACCAGCTCGGTGCCCGGACCAGCGTCGGCGCCGCCGTCTACTGGATCACCGGCTCCAGCCGGCTCGAGGCGCGGCGAGCCTTCAGCGACACCAACTACCTCCCCTTCCGGCAGAGCGCGGAGCTGTCCTATCAGGGCGTCGGATTCTCGGTGGGCATCACCCACCAGATCTCCAGGGCGATACAGCTCGCCGCATTGCTCCGGTCCGACGCTCACGTCACCGTGGACCGCGACTCGAGCCAGGTGTACAAGGTCGACCTGCCATACACGCTGAGCGCCGGTGCCCTGATCAAGGTGTCGCCGGTGCTCAGCGTTGCTGCGTCAGGCACCTACCGCACGTGGGGCGGCGCGAACAGCGACCTGCTGGCGCAAGGAGGGGTGGGCGCGCACAATACTGTCGAGCTCTCGCTGGGTGGCGAGCTGGCCCGCAATCTTCGCCGGCCGACCAAGCTGCCCATCCGCTTCGGGGCGCGCTACGCCGATCTCCCGTTCCCGGTGGTTGCGGGTGAGCGGCCCAAGGAATTCAGCATCTCGGCCGGCACCGGGCTGCGATTCGCCCAGGATCGGGCCGGCATCGATCTCTCGCTCGAGCATGCCTGGCGCAGCGAGGGAACCCCGTACAAGGAGCGCGCTTTCATGCTGGCCTTCGGCCTGTCGATCCGGCCGTATGGCGAGCAGCAGCGCTGAGTCTGCCATGAAGCGCCTCTACATCGAGACCTACGGCTGCCAGATGAATGTGGCGGACACCGAGCTGA
>JBDTTN010000270.1:0-4578 GCA_039930625.1 Gemmatimonadota bacterium
GCAGGAGTTGAGGTTATTTGTAGACCCCGTCCGTCCTGCTCCCGCTTCCTGGCAGCTCTCGCCCAGCTCAGCGAGCCGAGTCGCTGACCGGCGGAATCAGCATCGACATGAGCGCCCGCTTGAGCGATGGATTGGTCGAGAGCTCGGCCGCCCGGCTGAGGTTCTTCACCGCCTGCTGGCGGTCGCCCCGCGATTCGTAGGCGTAGGCGAGCTGCGCGAAAGGCAGCGAGAGATTGTTCGCCACCCCCATCGCCGTCGGCTCGAGGGCTGCAACGCTGGCCTGTCCGAGCCGGCCGTAGCGGTAAGTGTTCCAGATCAGCGATTCGGTCGTGGGGACGTCGAGTGCCACCCCGAGAATGCGGCGATTGTCGACATCCTTCCTGGTGCTGTCCACCGCCTGGGTCTGGAGCTGCATGACCAGTCCCTGCTGCAGCAGGTAGCGTTCGAGCCCGTAGAACTCACCGCCCGTCGTCATCGACCAGGAGATGGGACGCCGACCGGCGTTGTCCTGCAGAATCCGCAGGACCGCGAAGTCCCGGCTGTAGACCGGCGTTCCCTTGGGCAGCGTGTGCCTGATTGGGCCGATCTGCAGCACGATGTCCTGGGACAGTACCACTCCCTGGGCAGCGGCAATCTGTTCATTGGAAAGCGAGTGTGGCTTCCAGTCAGGCGCGACCGGGGAGCGGCCCTTCCAGAGGGCCGGGGCCTGCGCCTCGTCGAAGGTCCGGGTCGGGAAGTCGCGGAGCTGCCGCTTGTACCAGTCGGTTTCCGTCAGTGCCAGGCAGACGACGAGCACATCCTGACGGACGCCTTGCACCTCCTGCGCCCACCAGAGCGGGAAGGTATCGTTGTCGCCGTAGGTGAAGAGGATGCCGTAGGGCGGGACGGAGTTGAGCAGATCGTAGGCAAAGTCCGCCGCGAGCCTCGCGTCGGTGCCATGGCGCCGGCTCGCCGCCGTGAAATTCCCGGCGAAGGGCAGCAGCGCCACGAGACCGAACGGAATCGCCAGGGCGAGCGGCGGGAGGCGCCAGCTTGCCAGTGCTCTGCGGATCAGCGACGCGAGCCCCATGCCGGCCCACAGCCCCCAGACCACAAAGCTCACCACGAAGAAATAGTCCCGGTCCCGCACTTCGTGGTCGGTCACGTCGGGGTACCGGTCGTAGCCGAGGCTGAAGCCGGGCTTGAAGTTCATGTAGGCCACGAGCCCGAGCCCGGTGACCAGCCAGAGCATGAACAGCAACCCCCAGGCTGCGCGATCGGTCCGCCGCTGAAGAAAGAGACCGCGGAGCCCGAGCCAGGCAAAGAGCAGGGTGCCGACGGTGTGATGGGGGATCTGGTCGCTGCCGATCTTGAAGGTCCCCGTGATGCCGTTGGCCCACTGCCAGTCGAAGTACTGCAGGAAGTTGAGCAGCTGGAGCCCGATGATCTGCGGACTGCGCCCCGGATTCGCCGGGCCGTGCATCACGGTCGGGTCATCCAGCGGGGTCCGGATCGGATACTGCGCCCGCCGGATGACCGCGAGCAGCGAGTCCCAGTTGTCAGGCTGCGCCTCGTTCAGTATCGGGTGCTGGCCCGAGCGGATATAGAGGTACAGGTAGCTTGTCACGCCAATTGCGGAGACCAGGACCGACACCGTCGCGAAGGAAACCACGCCGGCACGCCAGGCGAGGACCGCCGCCGCCAGAAAGCAGATGCTGCCCAGGATCGTCAGCGTCGTGCTGCCGAGGCCGCAGCCGATGAGCAACGCCCAAGTCCCCGCGACGACGGCGGCATATCCCCATTCGATCCGCCGCTCCGCAGGGTCGGCGGCAGGCTTTTCCCGCAGGGTCGCCACCAGAAAGGCCACCACCGCCGGACCCACCAGCAGCGCCAGCAGGTGATTGCCGATCGAGATCCCGGCAAGGTAGAGGATCAGCAGCAGGATGTGCGGCGCCCGTGGCGTGCCGCGCGCATTGCGCCAGACCAGGCAGAGCCAGCAGATCGCGGCGATGGTGAAGGTTGCCGCGGCATAGACTTCGGTCTCGTTGGAGTTCTGCCACTGCGTAAAGGTGAATCCGCCAATCAGCACCGCGGCGAGGCCGCCGCCCGCCTGAACCAGCTTCGCACCGGTTCCGCTGAGGTCCTCACTGGCGCGCACGAGCGTGTCGTGTGCGACGAGGAAGAAGCAGCCCGCGCCAAGGGCACTCAGCGTCGCGCTCAGCAGATTGGTGCGCTGGGCAAACTCACCGAAGGGGAGCAACGTCCCCCAGAGGTGACCGATCAGCACGAAGAGCGGGGTGCCCGGCGGATGCGGAATCCCGAGGGTCTTCGCTGCGGCGATGAACTCGCCCGCATCCCAGAACGTCACGGTCGGCGCGAGGGTGATGACGTAGCCGGTGAGAACCAGCAGCGTGGCGAGACCGGCGAGGGCGTAGGGCGGACGTCGATCCATTATTGGTCGATGTGTAGGTTTTTGCGAGGGCTGCAGGGGAGACCCGGAGGATCGCCCCTACACCGCCCCCCGCACCGCATGCGCAACGGCGAGCGCGTCGCGGGTCGTCGCGACGTTGTGAACCCGGAAGAGGCGCGCACCCCGCTCATAGGCGAGCACGCAGGCGGCGGCGGTGGCCACATCCCGCTCGCCCACTTCGCGACCGGTGACACTCCCGAGAAACCGCTTGCGGGACGGCCCCACGAGAATTGGGCGGCCCAGCGAGCGCAGCGCCGCGAGCTGATCGAGGAGCAGCAGATTCTGTCCCGCGGTCTTCGCAAAGCCAAAGCCCGGGTCGAGGACGACGGCATCGGGCGCGATCCCGGCGGTGAGCGCGGTCTGCAGTGCAGCCCGCAGTTCATCGCGGACGCAACTGACCACATCCGGGGTGTATTCCGCATCGTCCAGTCGGGCCATCGTGCTCACGGTCCCGCGCGAGTGCATCAGGATCGCCCCTGCCCCGGTGGCCGCAACGGCTTTCGCCGCGCCGGGATCGAGTCGGAATGCAGACACATCATTGACGACGGCCGCTCCTGCGTCGATGGCCGCCCGCGCGACGACCCCCTTCACCGTATCCACTGAGAGCAGCAGCGAAGGGTGGCAGCGCACCAGCGCCGTCACGATCGGGAGCACACGGGCGAGCTCCTCCGCCTCGGTCACCGGCTCGGAGCCGGGCCGGGTGGATTCGCCGCCGAGATCGAGCAGGGTCGCACCATCGGCGAGGAGCAGGTCGGCCTGCGCGAGCGCCTCGGCGGGCTGGAGAAAGCGACCGCCGTCGCTGAAGGAATCGGGCGTGAGGTTGAGGATTCCCAGGATCACCGGCTGGTCGAGTTGCACCGGTCCTCTGGCCGTGAGCCACACAGTGGGCGGTTCGGGAGTCAGCAGCAGCCCGACCGCATGGGCCACTTCCGCGAGCGGCGACGGCACCACCCAGGGACGGGCGAGGGCGCTCAGGTGAGCCTCACTCCCGCCCACGATAGCCCAGTCTTCGCCGGTCAGGGCGTCGAGACCGAGTTGACCGGCGTAGCGGACGAGAGCGAGAAGGGTTGTGTCGTCGAGGCCCGAAAGCTCAAGCGCGGCAGCCCGCATTCCGCCGGCTGCCGCGTCTGATTTCACCTCGTCCCACCCCCGGGCGCGCAGCGCGTCGGCCACCGCGCGCGGGGAGTGGGTCACGAGTGCGCGAGCGATCACGCGCCCATGGGCTCGGCGGGCGGCGCCCCGAGAATCGGCGTCCGCTGCGGCGCCTGATCGTTCTTTGGCAGGACCGCCGCCGGCGCGACCGGGGGCGGAGAGGATGGGGCCATCGGCGGCAACGGCTTGCCCTGTGCAAGCAGGTCGATGTCTTCCCGGTCGATGGTCTCCCGCTCGAGCAGGGCCGCGGCAATCTGGTCCAGCAGCAGCCGGTTCTCGTTGAGAATCGTACGCGCGCCCTCGTGGGCCTCGTCCAGGAAGTGCTTCACCTCGTCGTCCACGATCTGCGCCGTGCGTTCCGAGACTTCGCGACGCTGGCCGAACTCACGACCCAGGAAGATCTCCTGCTCGCGGTCGCCGATGGCCATCATCCCGATCTTCTCGCTCATGCCGAACTGGGTGACCATCCGCCGGGCAATTGCCGTAGCCTGCTCGATATCGCTGCCGGCGCCGGTGGTGACCTTGTTGGCGCCGAAGATGAGTTCCTCCGCCACCCGGCCGCCGAACGCAATCGCCAGCCGCCCGATCAGCCACTCCTTGGTCTGACCGTAGCGATCCTTGTCCGGCAGCGACATCATGAGTCCGAGCGCCCTGCCCCGCGGCACGATGGTGACCTTGTGGATAGGATCCGAACCCACCGTCTTCATCGAGACGACGGAGTGACCAGCCTCGTGATAGGCAGTCAGCCGCCGTTCCTCCTCGGACAGCACCAGGCTCTTCCGCTCCACCCCCAGCATCACCTTGTCCTTGGCATCCTCGAAGTCCTGCATCTCGACCAGGGACTTGTTCCGCCGCGCGGCCAGCAGCGCCGCCTCATTGACGAGATTGGCGAGATCGGCGCCGGCCATGCCGGGCGTCCCCTTGGCGATGGTCTCGAGTACCACATCGGCCGCCAGCGGAATCTTCCGGGTATGGAC
>JBDTTN010000271.1:0-4576 GCA_039930625.1 Gemmatimonadota bacterium
GCGCCACGCCGAGCCGATGCAGCAGGATCGTATCGAAGAAGATCCAGAGACTGGTGGCGTAGAACACGGCTCCGAGCGGATGACCATCCCCTCGCCTGAGCAGGAAAGTCCACACCAGCACATTTACCAGGATGAGCGGTTGGGCGCGCAGCAGCTTGTACTGCAGCAACGCCGACCGGCTGACCGGGGCCGGGAAGAGGAACTGGATCTCGGCGGGCGTGAACGCGAGCGCGCTGCGGTCCGCACCGAAGGTCCACCACTTGAGGACCAGGAACATGAGGAAAATCGACCCGCCGACGGAGACGGCGGGCGTTGAGACGGCACCCGCGCTCCCGTGTCGCTGCCCCATGATCACGAGGGCGAGGTAGCCGAGGCCGAAGAGGAGCGCGATGGCATAGCGCGGACTCTTCAGCCTGCCCCGGACGCCCCGCATCCGGTTCTTCGCCGAGTGCAGAAAGAGGAACAGCGCCGCGTCTCTCACGCGGTAGGCTCGTCCGCGTGACCGGTCAGCGAGAGGAAGATCTCCTCCAGACCTCGGCCGGAGAGCTCGGGTCGCCCGGCGGCGATTTCAGCAACCGAACCGAGGGCCACCATGCGGCCGGCCTGGATGATCAGGACACGGGTACAGATCTCTTCGACCAGGGAGAGCAGGTGAGAGCTGAGAATTACGGCTGCCCCGCCCTGCGCTCTCGCCGCAATGGTGCGCTTCATCCGCCGGATTCCCACGGGATCGAGGCCAGTGAGCGGCTCGTCCAGGATGAGCGCCTCGGGATCGTGGAGCAGGCCGCAGGCGATCGCAAGCTTCTGCTTCATCCCGCGCGACAGCTCGCTGGCCAGGGCATCGCGCTTGTCGGAGAGCTCCAGCTCCTCAAGCAGCGGCCCGATCCGGGTCATCGCCGTCGGCTGACGATACAGCCTGGCGGTGAACTGGAGATGTTCGGTAACCGTGAGATATTCGAAGAGCTGCGGTTCGTCCGGGACAAAGGCGAGTGCCCGTTTCGCCTCCAGCGGTCGCTCGGCGAGGTAATGCCCGGCAATCCGAATCGAGCCGCGGCTGGGCTGGATGATTCCGGCCAGGCTCCGGAGGGTGGTTGTCTTGCCGGCACCGTTCGGCCCGACGAGCCCCAGGATCTCTCCCTTGGCGACAGTAAAGGAAAGCCCTTGCACCGCCATGAGGGGCCCGTACAGCTTCGTAAGGCCGTCGACTTCGATCATCCCGGGTCGGCTCCTGTCCGCTCACGAGGCTGAAACCTCTGTCGAGCAGAGCACGTCTCTGAGTGGAACGCCACCATCTTCCCGGGATCGGACCCGGAGCAGCTCTATGCGAAACTACTGGATCAAGATCGCCGCGACTGCATTTGGAATCTTCGCCATCGGGATGCTGCTGATCACGGCATTCAGGTCGGTGAAGTCTAAGGTCACTACCACTCTGAACAGCAGTGACCCGATTCCGATTCCGCTGATCGGCCTGATACCCTTCCGGGTCGACAGCGCCAAACTTGGCAGCGTGAGTCGGGTCGAGTTCCTGCGTTCCGATCCTGAGCACGTCTCCGGAGTCCGGGTCCTCGTCAAGCTGGCGGATTCTATCGGCGAGGACCGGCTTCGGAACTGTACCCTCGCCCTCCAGAGCGTCGAGAATATCAACGAGAAGACGACCTTTCGCTGCCAGTCCGCCGGCGCAGATCTGGGAACGCTGCAGCCGTTCGGAACGGTGGTGGTCCGGCGGCACTCCGGAATGTCGGATACTCTCGCCCTCCTGCTTCCCGGCAAGGTTGTGGGAGAGATGCAGGGGACGAGGATCCGGATCAACGGTCACGGCATCCAGATCAGCGGTCCGAGCGATCCGCTGGGTGACGCGATCGAGGCCCGGACCGACTCCATGCACGAGCAGCTCGATACCCGGATCGACGCCCGCTCAGACTCCGTGGACGAGCTCAAGGACCTCGCGGCTGCGCTCGAGGATTCCGCCGCCGGACTCGCGACCGGTGCGCGGCGGCAGGTCCAGCACTCCGGTGACTCGGTGCGCGCCGTCATGCGCGCCATGGCCGATCGAATGGAGGCCGACCGGGCCCGGATGAGCGCGCTCGAGCACGTCCGCGGCTTGAGCGAGAGCGAGCGTGATTCGCTGGCGCAACTCGGTCCGCACTTCGGCGACTCGGTGCAGGCCCAGGTCGCTCGCGAACTCGCGAAGATGCGGGCCGATTTGAAAGGGGCCTTCCCAACCGCCGTCGAGGCGCCAGCGACTCCCAAGGCGGTTCCCGCACCGCCGGTGGCGCCCAAGCCCGCCGCTCGCGTCAAGGTCAACTGACCCTCGAAGCCGGGGCTCCCACCGCGCGCGATCCCGTGTAATTTGCGGGGATGCTCCTCGTGCTCGACAACTACGACAGCTTCACCTACAACCTGGTGCAATTCGTCGGTGAGCTGGGTGCCGATCCGGTGGTCTATCGGAACGATGCCCTCTCCACCGAGCAGGCGCTCGCCCTCAGGCCCGAGGCGATAATCATTTCGCCCGGCCCGGGCGAGCCGAGCGCCGCCGGCATCTCAATCCCGCTGATCCGCGCCGCTGCGGGGCGGGTCCCCGTACTCGGCGTCTGCCTCGGGCATCAGGCCATCGGCGAGGCGTTCGGGGGCAGGGTGGTCCGGGCGGGGCGGTTGATGCATGGCAAGACGACCGAGGTCACCCACCTCGGTGACGGGCTGTTTGAAGGGATCGCCAATCCGCTGACGGTGATGCGCTACCACTCCCTGGTGGTTGCCGCCGAGGACTTCCCGCCCGAATTGGAGTTGACCGCGTGGTCCATGGACCGTCCGCGGGGCCAGGAGATCATGGCGCTCCAGCACCGGAATCACCCCTTATATGGGGTCCAATTCCACCCGGAGTCCATCGCTACCGAGAGCGGGAAGACCCTCCTCCAGAACTTCCTCAGACTGGCCGCCGCCTTCCGGGCCGACCGCCACGCCGCCATAGCCTAACCATTTGACATACCAGCTGATAGCTGGTACCAACTTGGGCCTGATTCCTCCCGGCACGACTTTTGACGGGACCGACCGCTGTTATTACATTCTGAAATGCGCGTCCTCGGTGTCATTCCGGCCCGGCTCGGCTCTACCCGTATCCCTCACAAACCGCTGCAGCTACTGGCCGGCGAGCCGCTGGTTACCCGGGTGATCCAGCATGTGCTCTCGTTGGAGTTGGTGGATGAGCTCGTCGTCGCGACGGATTCGGAGATGGTAGCCCGGGTGGTGGAGGTCGCCGGTGTGCGAGCGGTACTCACCCGGCCTTCGCATCAGAGCGGGACGGAGCGGGTCGGGGAGGTTGCAGCGCGGCCCGAGCATGCGGGCCACGATATCGTCGTGAACGTACAGGGGGACGAGCCGTTTCTTCCGCGGGCCGCACTGGCCGGCGCCATCGACCGGGTGATCCAGGGCGATGAGGTCGGTACCGCCGCCGCGCCACTCGATGCCAGGGACGCCGGGGACCCGGGCCGAGTGAAGGTCGTTGCCGACGTGAACGGCCGGGCGCTGTACTTCTCGCGGGCGATGATTCCGCATCGCCGCGACCGCGACGCGGCGACGCACGATCTGTACTGGCAACACCTCGGAGTCTACGCGTACCAGCGGGAAGCACTGGATCGCTGGACCCGGCTTCCTCCCGCACCGGCCGAGGAGGCGGAGCGGCTGGAGCAGCTCCGGGCGCTGCACTACGGGATGCATGTCGGGGTGGCACGGATAGAAGAACCGGCGGAACCTGGGGTAGATACGCCCGATGACTTGCGCCGCGCGGAGGCGCGCTGGCTCGCACTGGAGGAGCACCGATGACCAACGGCACCCACGCCACCAAGTACATCTTCGTCACCGGCGGAGTGGTCTCCTCCCTCGGCAAGGGGATCGCCGCCGCCTCACTCGGCAGGCTGCTCGTCGAACGCGGTCTCAGCGTGACGATGCAGAAGTTCGACCCCTACATCAATGTGGACCCGGGGACGATGTCGCCGTTCCAGCACGGCGAGGTCTACGTCACCGATGACGGTGCCGAAACGGATCTCGACCTCGGCCACTACGAGCGCTTCATCGATCGCTCGCTCTCCCAGCAGAACAACATCACCACCGGCCGCATCTACCAGAACGTCATCGGCAAGGAACGCCGGGGTGAATACCTCGGCTCCACCGTACAGGTCGTCCCCCACATCACCGACGAGATCAAGAGCGCGATCCGTCGCCCCGCGCCTGGGCATGACGTCGTCATCACCGAGATCGGCGGCACCGTCGGCGACATCGAATCGCTGCCGTTTCTCGAAGCGATCCGGCAGTTCCGCCAGGAGGTGGGGCGCGACAACGCGCTCTTCATGCACCTGACCCTGGTGCCGTACATCGCCGCCGCGGGCGAGCTCAAGACCAAGCCGACGCAGCATTCGGTCCGGGACCTGATGCAGATCGGAATCCAGCCCGACGTGCTCATCTGCCGGAGCGAGCAGCCGATCTCGGCCGAGATCAAGCGCAAGATCGCCGGCTTCTGCAACGTGGACTTCGAGTGCGTCATCGAGAGCCCGGATGTGGCCTCGATCTACGAGATCCCGCT
>JBDTTN010000272.1:0-4497 GCA_039930625.1 Gemmatimonadota bacterium
AGACCGTGGTCGCGGCCCAGTTCACCGAGACCGATTTCTTCATCCGCTACCTGGCGCAGGAGGCAGGGCTCGGCATCAGCACGCTCGGCAGCATGGATGCGACGCCGAGCCCGGACCGGCTGAATCTGGTCTACACCGACGATGGCTTCGCGTCCGGCGACCTCTTTCTGCACGACCTGAAGGGTCCCGACGCCCGGCTCTCGGGGGCGATGACCTGGGAGCCGAAGACCTCCGAGGTACTGAGCCAGGCCGGCAGCGGTGCACGGCTCCTGACCAGCAACCGCAACCTGCTGATCATCGCCGACATCCTGGTCGTCAATCAGGGTTTCGCCGAGGCCAATCCGAAAATCGTCGAGGGGCTGGTGCGCGGTCTGCTCGAGGGCAACCGGCTGGTGCGGGACACCCCCGAGAGCCAGGTCGCGGTGATCGCCCAGGCCTTCAAGTGGACGCCCGACCAGACCCGTGCCGAGCTGCAGAAGGTGCACCTGGCCAACCTGCCGGAGAACCTGGCCTTCTTCAACGGAAGTATCGATGCGGCGGGCAGCTTCGGCGGCATCTATCAGTCGGCGATCTACGCCTACGGCAGCGACCTGATCAAGGATCCCGCCGACCCGACCCGCTTCACCGACCTCGCCGCGCTGACGGCGCTCGACAAGGCGGGACTGTTCAAGGACCAGAAGATCGCCATCGCACCGATCCGCAGTGGCGGAGCCGGCAGCGTTGAGAGCGATCCGCTGCTGAGCAAGGACATCCGCTTTCTGTTCCAGCCCAACTCCGCCGTGCTGGACCTGACGTCGACCGACAACCTGAAGAATCTCGACGCGATCAAGCAGCTGCTGACCGTGAGCCCCGGCTCGACCATCCTGCTCCGCGGCCACGTGGACAACTCGCTGGTCGAGGACTTCCGCAAGAAGGGCGGCGAAGCGTTCGTCAGGCAGATGGCGCTCAAGGCGGTGGAACTCTCCCGCGACCGCGCCGCGGAAATTCAACGGCTGCTGGTGCAGAAGCACGCCGTGGACGGCAAGCGGGTCGAAATCGTGGGCCGTGGCTGGGACGAGCCCGCCGGCCCCGATCCCGATCAGAACCGCCGGGTCGAGGTGCAGTGGTTCACCCTGGAGTGATGCATCGGCGGCTCGGCAAGGATCCCGGCGAGCCGCCGGTTGCCTTTCCCCTTTTTTCCCCCTAAGTTCCCCGCTGCCAACACCATACGGATTGTCGACGAGCGGGGTGAGGCGGCGGATGTCGGAAATCGTCATTCACGATGACGGGTGCTTCGAGCGGGCCCTGAAGCGATTCAAGAAGCCGTGTAGAGAAGGCGCCGCAGCAGTAGCCCCCACATGCCGCGCGATTAGTTCACCCTGAAGGGTCCTGCTGATGAATGGTGCCACGCCTCGAGGCGTCCGGCGGGCGCGATGACCGACCCGACCGGCGCCGAACTCCCCGACGGGGTGCTAGTGTCTACGGACGCTGGCACCCCGTCCGCCTTTGAGGGGGGCGGGTCGCCGCCGGAGTGGACCGACGCAGCGGACATGAACTGGAATGAGGCCCTCGAGGCCCTCGAGTTCGGCGCCGTTCTCGCCGTGGTCGCCGAGCGGGCCGCCGGTCCGCTCGGTCGAGCGAGCGTGCTGGCTCGGCGGCCCGAGCTCGATCCTGCCGCGATCCGCGATCAGCTGGCGCGCGTCGAGGAACTCGCCCGCCTGGTTCGCGGGAGCCGAGGCGTGGTGGCGGAAGCGGTGCCGGAGCTGGCGCGCCCGCTGGCGCGGGTGCGCATTCCCGGCAGTGTCCTCGATGGCGCCGAACTGGTCGCGGTCCGCCGCACGCTGACCGCGGCCCGGCTCGTCACCGCGGAGATCCGCCGCGTCGCCAGCGACGCCCCGCTCCTCGCCAGTCTCGAAGTGCCGCCGCCGGAAAAGACGCTGGAACGCCGCCTGGAACAGTCGCTCGATGACGACGGCGGTGTCCGGGACGGGGCGAGTCCCGCGCTCGCCGCCGCACGCAGCGACATCCGGACCGCGCGCGACCGGCTGGTCCAGCGCCTCGAAGCGCTGCTCCGCGGTGTGGGCGGGGAAGGTGGCGTGACGCTCCGCGAAGGCCGCTACGTCATCCCCGTGCCGCGCGACCTCCGCAATCGTCCCGACGGCATCATTCACGGCGAGTCCGCCAGCGGCGCCACCCTCTACATCGAGCCCACCGCGGTCATCGCGCTTGGCAATGCGCTGCGTGAGGCGGAGTCCCGCGCCCTGCGTGAGGAGCTCAAGGTCCTGCGCGACCTCTCCGATCTGCTGCGGCCCGCGGTTCCCGAGCTGCGTGCGCTGCACGCCATGTGCGTGACCGTCGACGATCTCTGCGCCCGCGCCAGGTGGGCCGTCGAGACCGATGGCCATGCGCCGCAGATGTCAGGCGCCCCGGCGGAGCTGGTCATCGTGAACGGGCGCCATCCGCTGCTGCTGGCGCAGGGCCAGCCGGTGGTGCCCTTCGACCTCACCCTGCAGGACGGAGAGAAGTGCATCCTGCTCTCCGGCCCGAACACCGGCGGCAAGTCGGTGCTGCTCAAGGCGGTGGGATTGCATGTCGCGCTGGCGCAGAGCGGGATCGTCCCGCCGGTCGGCCCCGGCAGCGGGCTGCCCGTCTTCTCCCGCGTGTTCGCCGATATTGGGGATCGGCAGTCGATCGCGGCCAGCCTCTCGACCTTCAGCGCCCACCTCGCGCAACTGCGGATCATCCTCGATGACGCGGATGATACGTCGCTCATCCTCCTCGACGAGGTCGGCAGCGGCACCGATCCCGCCGAGGGGGCCGCACTCGCCGGCGCCGCGCTGCAGGCGCTGACTCGCCGTGGTGCCGTTACGCTCGCCACGACGCATCTCGGCGCGCTCAAACGGCTGGCGACCTCGACGCCCGGCATCGTGAACGCCTCGCTCCAGTTCGATGCGGCGACGCTGCGGCCAACGTACCGGCTCATCAAGGGTGTCCCCGGCCGTTCCTATGGACTGGCGATTGCGCGGCGACTCGGACTCCGGGAGGATGTACTCGCGGATGCCGAAGCGCAGGTGCCTGACGCGGAGCGAAGCCTCGACGCGCTGCTCGCGGCAGTGGAGCAGCGTGAGCGTGACCAGATGCTGCGTGAACGCGAGCTGGCCCACCACCTCGCCGAAGCGGAAGGCCGCACCGCAGCGCTGGCCTCACAGGCGGAGTCGCAGGCCATTCGCGAATCCGCGCTCAAGAAGCGGGAGAAGGACGCCGAGCGCAGCGCGCGGGAGCAGGCACGCCAGTTCCTGCTCGAAGCCCGTGAGACCGTCGAGGCGGCGATCGCGAAGGCCTCGGCTGAAGGCGACGGGGCCCGGGAGGCGCGCCGCGCCGTGGAGGATGCCGCCGCCGCGGAAGCGGCAGCGCTCAAGCAGCTCGATGCCGAAGCGGCTCGGCGCTCCGGCGATACCGGCGGTGGACTCGAGCCGGGGCAACGGGTGCGGCTCTCCAGCGGCACCACCGGTGAGGTGTTCGAGGTGCGGACCGATGGCCGGATCGTGGTGCGGGTGGGATCACTGAAGCTGGTCGTGGACGGCTCGTCATTGACGCCGATCAGCGGGCCGGCGCCAAAGCGGCAGGCGATCGCCGAACGGGATCCCACTGAGGTCGCGAGCTACGAGCTCGATCTCCGCGGACTCACCGGCGACGAGGCGGAGCAGGTAACCCTGGCCGCGCTGGACGCGGCGGTGCTGTCGGAGCAGCCCTACCTCCGCATCATCCACGGCAAGGGCACCGGCGTGGTGCGCGAGCGGGTGCACCAGCTCCTCAAGCGGGACCGGCGGGTGAAGACCTATGGCTTCGCGCCATCCAATCAGGGCGGCAGCGGCGCGACCGTCGCGGAGTTCGCGGGATGAGCATGATCCCTGACGAAGTGATCGAGCAGGTACGCGACGGCGCCGATCTGCTCTCGGTCATCGGCGAGACAGTCGAACTCAAGCGCACCGGCTCCGACTATCGCGGCCCCTGTCCCTTCCATGGCGGGCAGCATCGCAACTTCGCGGTCATCCCGAAGAAGGGGCGCTACTACTGCTTCGTCTGCAAGGAGTCGGGCGACGTCTTCTCCTGGTACATGAAGCGGCTGGGGATGGACTATCCGACGGCCGTGCGCGAAGTCGCCCGCAAAGTGGGGATCGTGATTCCGGAGGCGACACAGCGGCAGGGCCCCGACCCCCGCGAGCCACTCTTCCAGGCTGTGTCGGTGGCGCACGACTGGTTTGCCAGGCAGCTCCGCGAGACGCCCGAGGCGGAGGATGCCCGGAAGTATCTCGTCGGCAGGGGATTCGATCTCGAGACGATCGAGCCCTATCAGCTCGGTTTCGCGCCGCGGGGTACCCAGTTCAGTCAGGCGATGGCGCAGCTCGGACTCGCCGAACCGATCCTGCTTGAGGCGGGGCTGCTCGCCCGGCGCGAGGACGGCAGCGTGATCCCCCGCTTTCGCGGCCGGCTGCTCTTTCCGATCCACGATCTGCG
>JBDTTN010000273.1:0-4471 GCA_039930625.1 Gemmatimonadota bacterium
TGTTTGCTTCCCGAGCCTCTCAATCACCCGTTCACGCTACACCAAGATACATCGGCCGAGGTCACGTCGAGATGCGAATCCCGAGCCTCCCAGCGCTGGTTGTCGGCACTGCCTGTCTGGTCGCTCCCCTGGCTGCACAAGAGCACGAGAATCCCTATCTGCGTCAGGTGGACGACGCCGGCGAGGCGCGCCGCGGTCCCTACTACGCCAGCGCCGGCGTGGGCCTGGGCGGAGAGGCGATCGCCGACCTCGGCGCACCCGCCGGCCCATACACCGCCTCGCGCATCCGCCCGACCCTGAACCTTGCGCTCGGTGCCAACGTCGGCCAGCAGCTACGGGTGGGGCTCGAGGGGTTCGCCTGGTTCAACGTCACCCGGGACGGCGCTCTGGAGACGGTTACCGCGGCGATGGTCGGTGCGCGGGTCTATCCGCTCCGTGCGAGTGGGCTGTACCTGCGGGCCGCCGGTGGCTTCGGTCGCTACGGCCAGGAATCGATGGACGACTACTGCGGGTGCTCCGCCACCATCACCTCCGACTTCGGCCTCGCCTGGACCGTCGGCGGCGGGTTCGAGGCGCCAGTCGCGCGCGGGCTCTGGCTCGGTCCGAGTATCGAGATGGTTCGCATGAACTTCACCGGGCCTTCGGGCTACCGGGAACGTGTCATCAACTTCGGTTTGACCCTCACCTTCGATGGCCATGACTGAGAGGAAGGCTCCGATGCGTACTCACGCCGCTTCGATTCGTCTGCTCACCCTCCTCGCCTGCCTGGGCCTCGTCGTGCCGGCCGTGCTCGCGGCCCAGGACGACGATCCGCATCCGCGCCGGGGACATCCGCGCGGCCATTGTGGCGACAGCTGCGGCGGCCTCCGCGAGGTGTCCGACCACGCCGGCCGTGCCCGGCGTAGCGGCTTCTGGTTCAGCGCCGGGGTCGGCGCCGGGGCCGAGTCGTTCGATGCCCGCGACGGCCTCGGCTGGAGTGACGGCAAGGGGGGTGGCGTCGTCTCGCTCAAGCTTGGCGGGACGGTGAGCCGATCCTTCCTGCTGGGTGTCGAGGCTCAGGCCTGGGCCTCCTCCTATTACACCAACCCGAATTACGATCGCGCGCTCGGGAGTCTGCAGGGGATCGCCCAGTTCTATCCCGCGCCTGAGGGGGGATTCTGGCTCAAGGGCGGTCTCGGGTTCGCGATGGATAACCTCCGCACCTACTCCAGCTCGGGCATCATCTACAGTCGGGACCTCCACGGCACCGCTTGGTCTCTAGGCCTGGGGTACGATGTGCCGGTCAGTCGGGGGGTGTCGATCACCCCCTCGCTGGATCTGCAGGCCCAGGACTACCGGACACATCGGGAACGGGTCCTCAGCGTCGGAATTGGTATCACGCTGCCTTGATGCTTGGGAGGGCGGGAGGGCGGATACGCGGGTGCCGGCCTGCTGTAGTCCCGCCCCTCCGCCCTCCCATCGTCGCTACTGTGCCACACTCCTGTGGGAGCGGCGCGACACCGGGATCACTACAGATTCCGGATCTCCTAGCGCAGACAGGGCTTGGCCGCTAGCATAAGCCCCCCTGAGTCGGCATGGCCCCTGCCATTCGACGGTTTGCCTTTAGCCTCCCGGGTAAGTGCCGCAGATCCCCTCGCTCCGCCGCTGGCTGGTCCCTGTAGCCGTCCTGCTCGCCGCTGTGCGGTGTGGCGGGGGGGACAGCCTCACCCTGCCGAGCGAGAAACTCCCCGCCCACATCACGCTGGAAGCGGGTGACGCCCAGACGGGTACCGCCGGAATACGGCTGACCGATACTCTCTCGGTCCTGATCACCAACTCGAAGGACGAGGCCGTCCCCACCGTAAAGGTGGTGTTCCAGTTGCTGGCCGGCGGCACCGGCGGAGACCTCATTCCGGATACCGCCGTGACCGATATCAATGGCCACGCGAAGTCGGTCTGGCTGCTCGGACGCCTTGCCGGCCCGCAGAGTGTCCAGGCGCGGGTCATCGGTCAGGTCGCGGGTCCGCCGCTCAACCTCACCATCAGGGCCACGGCGGTCGCGGGCGCCCCCGATACCGTTTTCGCCGCACTCGGCGACCTGCAGAGCGGATCGGTGGGAAACACCCTCACCGACTCACTCGCCGTGCTGGTCACCGACCAGTTCGCCAACCCGGTGGCGGGGCAGACGGTGAACTGGACTGTGCCCGCCGGTCAGGGCAGCGTGAGCGCGGCGACTGCGGTCACTGGCGCCGACGGCCGAGCGGCGGTGACGCGGCGGCTGGGCCTGACGACGGGAACCCAGACCGCGCTGGCGACTATTGGCGGCGTCGCGGGTTCGCCGGTCACCTTCACTTCGACGGCGACGGCGGGCGGGGCAGTCCGGGCGGTGAAGCTCTTCGGCGACAATCAGACCGCACCCGCATCGTTCCAGCTCACCGATTCGATCGTGGTGCAGGTGCAGGACGTCAACGGCAATGGAGTCCCGGGCCGCAACGTGAACTGGGTGGTGACCGATGGCGGATCGGTCACGCCATTAACGAGCGTCACCGATGCGCAGGGCATGGCGTTCGCCTACTGGACCCTTAAGCCCACCGCCGGCGCGAATCAGCTCACTGCCGCGGCGGCCGGTCTGGCTCAACTGCAGTTCTCCGCTACCGGCACCTCCGCCACGCCAGCGCACCTCCTGGCGCAGAGCAGCACCTCGATCGCCGGGACCGCGGGGCTCAACGTCGGCCAGAATCCTTCGGTCAAGGTCACCGACGCGAACAGCAATCCGGTGCAGGGCGTCACCGTCACCTTCCTCGTCACCGCCGGCGGCGGCAGCGTCTCCGACGGCACCGGCAGCGGCAGCAGCGTGAGTGTGGCAACCAACACCTCCGGTGTTGCCACGCTCACCTCGTGGACCCTCGGGCAGGTCGCGGGCATAGCCAACACGGTGACGGCCACCGCCGCGGCGACAGGGGTCAGCGGCAATCCCGTCACCTTCAACGCCACCGCCGCCCCGGGCGCAGCCACCCAGCTGCTCATCACCACCCAGCCCTCGGCGAACGCGCAGAGCGGAGCGGTCCTGGGCCAGCAGCCGGTAGTGCAGCTCCGCGACGTCTTCGGCAACGCCGTCTCCCAGGCGAATGTGCAGGTGACCGCCGCGATCATCGGTGCCGGAGCGGTGCTTCGCGGCACGGCGACGGTGCCCACCTCGGCGAGCGGAATCGCGAGCTTCAGCGGCCTCAATCTCTTCGGCGCGACTGGAGCCTACAGCCTCGGCTTCTCGGCCAGTGGGCTCACGCCGGATACCTCGTCCGTCATCACGCTGGCCGCGGGCGCCGCCAGTCAGCTGGTGATCACGACCCAGCCCTCCGCCTCGGCGCAGAGCGGCGTGGCCTTCGGGACACAGCCGGTGCTGCAGGTCCAGGACGCCGCCGGCAACCCGGTGGCCACGGGTGGTATCCAGGTCACGGCCAGCATCGCGACGGGCGGCGGCAGCCTCGGCGGCACGACGACGGTGAGCACCGCCGGCAACGGATCCGCCAGCTATACCAACCTCGCCATCACGGGCGCGCCGGGCGCCCGGACGCTGAGTTTCACCGCGACGGGCCTGACCGCAGCTGTGTCAGGCACCGTCACCCTCGGCGCCGGCGCTCCCACCCAGCTCGGCGTCGCTACCCAACCCTCCGCCAGTGCCCAGAGCGGCTCGGTGCTGGCGCAGCAGCCGGTGATCGTGCTGCAGGACGCCATTGGGAACACGGTGCCGCAGGCCGGCGTGAGTGTCACCGCGACGATCACCGGGGCACCGGCCGGCGTCACGCTCGGTGGCAGCGCCACGGTGGTGACCGCCGCGAGCGGCGCCGCGAGCTTCGCGGGTCTCTCGCTCACCGGCCCGTCCGGCAACTACACCCTGAGCTTCAGCGCGTCTGCTGTCGCCGGCGTCACCTCCTCGGCGATCGCCCTCGCCGCCGGCAGCGGGACGACGCTGACGATCACGACCCAGCCTCCTGCCACGGGACAGAGCGGCGTCGCGCTCGCCCCCGCACCGGTCATCCAGCTGCGTGATGGCGTGGGCAACGCCGTCAATCAGTCGGGAGTCGCGGTGGTCGCGACCATCGCAACCGGTGCGAGCGGCACCCTCACCGGCAGCGATACCGCTCTGACCAATGCCAGCGGCGTGGCGACGTTCAGCAACCTGGTGATCAGCGGCGCCGTCGGCAGCTACACTCTCGCCTTCAACGGGACCGGCCTCACCGGCGTCACGGCCACGCCGACGCTCCTCAGCGCCGGCCCCGCGGCGAAGCTCGCGCTGCTGACGCAGCCCGCGGTCACCGCGCAGAGCGGCATCATCTTCACGACCCAGCCGGTGCTGCAGCTTCAGGATGCGGCGGGCAACCCGTTGAGTCAGGCGGGCGTCGTCGTGACCGCCGCGATCGCCTCGGGTGGCGGCACCATCGGCGGCACCCTCACCGCCACCACCGGTGCGAACGGGCAGGCCAGTTATACC
>JBDTTN010000274.1:0-4457 GCA_039930625.1 Gemmatimonadota bacterium
TCAAGCTGCAGGATCCTGCAGCTTGAACACTGCCGATGCCAGGAAGGCGCCGGCAAAGGGACCGACCAGGTACAGCCACAGGCTGGCGAAAGAGCCGCCGCCGAGGAGCCCGTGCACGATGGTCGGTCCGGTGCCGACCGCCGGATTGAATGCGCCGCCGGAGATGCCGCCGCCAGCGAAGGCGGCGACGACGATGGTGAAGCCGATGGCGAGGCCGTAGAACGAATTCCCCTTGGTGGCGGGGTGACAGGCCGAGTTGAGCACCACAATGCAGAGCGCAAAGGTGAAGAGGACTTCCACCAGCAGCGCTGCGGCGATCGTGGCGGTCGGCGCTGGGGCGGGAGCGAAGGTCTGACCCATGATGACCCACGCTGCCAGACTGGCGGTGATGGCGCCAAGGAGCTGCGAGACCATGTAGGGCACGAGCTCACCCGATGCGAGCTTGCCGCGGAGCGCCAGTGCGAGCGAGACCGCGGGGTTGTAGTGCCCGCCTGAGACATGTCCGCCCATGTAGACCATGATCATCAGCGACGCGCCGATGGCCAGTGGGGCCATGGGGACCTGTCCCATCACGGTCAGGTTCACGGTGAGGACCAGGAAGAAGGTGCCGATGAACTCCGTGAGGTACTTCGTCATCGTGTAGCCTTTGGCGGGGGTTGGAGTGCGCACTGGCGAAGGCCTGCAACGGCGGCGGGGTAATTGGCGCCGCGGACGACAGCTTCGCAAGGGGGGCAGGGTGGGCACGCCGCTGGCGCACGTCGGATGCCCGGGCTACCTTGGCGGCGACGGTCGATCCTCTATCGCGGAGTCCCGATGGCGACGGAAAGCTTCACCTGGCGCGGCCTCTTTGGGCGACTCCTCGCCGCGCTGGTTCTGGTCTATGCGACGTACAATCCCGAGGGTGTCTCGTTCTACCATTGGACCTTCCAGCCCCAGCCCGGTGAGACGGGGCTCTCGGCCTATCTCCATTCCTTCACACCGCTCAAGGCCCTTGCCGGGCTCCTGTTGATCGCTGGATGGGCGGTCTTCCTTCAGGCGACGCGCCGGTCGCTTGGCGCTGCCGGAGCGCTGCTCGTGCTCGGTCTCTTTGCCTGCACCATCTGGGCGATGATCTACTACGGCGCCATCTCTCCACACAGCAGCAAGGCGATCGCGCACCTGATCCTGATCGCGGTCAGCATCCTGCTCGCTATCGGCCTCTCCTGGTCTTATGTGACCCGCAAGCTGAGCGGCCAGCAGGACACCGACAACGTCGGCTAGATTCGCCGCTTCTCGTAGGTCCCCATCAGCTCCGCACTCGCGATCAGATGCCCGGCCATGGCCTTCTCCAGGGAGGCCCGGTCCGGGTGACCGATGTCAGGCAGCATGCGGTCCAGGGCGAAGAGCCGGAAGTAATAGCGATGCCTGCCGATCGGTGGACAGGGTCCGCCCCAGCCGGTGCGTTTGAAGTCAGTGATACCCTCCAGTGTCCCCCGCGGCAGCTCGGCCGGTGCGACCCCCTCCGCCAGTCCACTCGATTCCACCGGCACATTGTAGAGCAGCCAGTGGACCCAAGTGCGCTTCGGCGCTTTCGGGTCGGGGGCGTCCGGATCATCCACGATCAGCACCAGGCTCCTGGCGCCGGCCGGGACGCCGCTCCATGCGAGCGCCGGCGAACAGTTCCGGCCTTCACAGGTGAACGTCGCGGGAATGTCGCCGCCGTGACCGAAGGCGGGTGAGCCGATGCTGAGCGTCATGGGGACTGCGCCGGATGCTCCATGGCGGAGTGATCCATCCCCTCGTGTCCCGCGGCCCGGTGGTCCATGCGCTGGAAGGCGAGGAAGTCCCGGATCGCGGCGAGCGCCTCCGGATCGGTGGTAGTAATGCGCACCTCGCCGCCGCCGGGGCGGTCCTGCTCGCGGTAAGTGATCCGGTCGCGGAGCCGCGCCATCGTCTCCGTCCCGGGCACGACCATATCGTGGACCGCGGACGGGTTGCTGAAGTTGCCGTGGCTGAAGCTGTCGGCGATCGAACGCAGGTGCGCGCGAATCGTTGCCGTTCCCGCGGCGTCGGTGGTGTCCTGCCGCACGAGCAGGATCCTCCCGCCATCGGCCAGGTTCTCGAAGACGTGCATCGAAGTGTACTGGTCGACGCCCATCACATCGGCGCCGCGGGATTGCACCCCCTGGAAGCGGGCGTCAGCAGGGGTGTTTGCCGGCGGCTGATGGGCACACCCAAGAACGAGCAGCAGGATGCACGAGAGAGTCGCTCTTGTCATCGGTGTCCTCGGGTCTGAAGCAGTGCCTCGTCGATGGTACCGACCTGGGCGCCGTGCCGCCGCAGGCGGCGCCGCATTACGGCGATCGCCGTGCGGCTCTTGTCCACCAGCAGAAAGTTGCGCTGCCCCTCGGCCGCCGCAACCCCGGTGGTCCCGCTGCCGGCGAAGAGATCCACCACCAAATCTCCCGGATGCGAATGCACCGCGACGATACGCCGCAGGATTCCGAGAGGTTTCTGAGTGGGGTAGCCGGTCTTCTCGGCTCCGGTCGGGCTCACAATCGTATGCCACCAGACATCAGTGGGCGTCTTGCCGCGCCGGGCCTTTTCGTGTCCCGCCAGCCCCGGCGCCATGTAGGGGATCCGGTCGATCGCGTCGTAGTTGAAGGTGAAGCGACGCGGATGACGCGCGTACCAGAGCAGCGTGTCGTGCTTGCCGGGCCAGCGACGGCGGGTGCGTGCCCCATAGTCCCACGCCCAGATGATTTCATTGATGAATGAGTTACGGCCGAAGATTCCGTCGAGCAGCACCTTGGCATAGTGCGCTTCCCTCGGATTCAGATGCAGGAAGAGCGAGCCGTGAGGTGAAAGGAGCCGGTGAGCCTCGCGCAACCGCGGCTCGAGGAAGCCGAGGTAGTCGTCGAAGGAATCGGAAAAGCTGCGGTGGCCGAGGATCTCGGTGCGGTAGCGCTTGCCCTGGAAGCCGAGTCGGTCGCCCGCGGCATCGAGAGGGGTCCGGACCTGGGTCTGCACTCGGCGGCGGCCGGTGTTGAAGGGCGGGTCGAGGTAGACGAGGGCGGCGCAGGCATCCGGGAGCCGACGGGCGATCTCCAGGTTGTCGCCGTGCAGGATGAGTCGCATTGTGGGATTTGAGCGCCGCCAGGCGCGGAGGATCAGCCGGCGGGTGCGGGGCGGCGCCCGAAGATGAGCCGGCCAGTGGCCCGAAATGCCACGACAAGCAGGAGGACAACTAGTGTGAGGCAGAGCAGCGGCAACAGAATGGCGAGGAGCGCCGTGCCCGCCGCACCCGCCAGCTCCGCCGTCGAAAGTACCGGGTTGGCGAGTCCGCCGGTGAGTGCGGTGGACTTGAGGCGCATCAGGACCGACGCGCCCTGTATCAGGCCGGCCGCTCCTCCACCGCCGATGATCGCGATGCTCCACTTGAGCAGGGGCGGCAGGTCGGTCACCACCGAGGCGGCGGCCAGCATCCCCGCCAGCACTGCCGCCGGCGTGGCGAGGACGTCGAGCGCGTGGTCGAGCCACGGGATGTAGTATGCCGTCACTTCGAGGGTGGTGGCGGTGCCGAACGCCAGCAGGGCGGGGACGCTCCCCAGCCAGGCGAACCCCCCGGCCAGAGGCAACTGTCCCAAGCGCGCGGCGACGCCGGCGATGAGCAGGGGGACGAAGACTCGGAATCCACACGCGGCCGCCAGCCCCAGACCGACCGCGATACTGAGCAGCCCCGGCCAGAGGCCGACGCCGGTCACGACCTCATCCGCCTCCCTGACTCCGGAGTTTCCCGATGCGATCGTTCATCTGCTGCAGCAGGATCTGCATCTCGGAGTGCTCCGGGTGGATCGTCTTGCCGGCGTCGCTGTCGAGATCGGTCTGCACCGCCCGCAGGATATCTATGCAGCGCCGCAACCGGAATCGCGCGATGTAACCTGGATAGTTGTTGGTCCGTGAGGCGGAGAGCACCGCCCAGACGCTGGTCCGGAGATTGTCGACCGCTCCCTTGAGGTCTTCAAGCCCCTCGGGCGGGCCGCTGCTCTTCGCGAGCTGCGCATCCACGGAGGTAAGCTGGCTGCGCAACTGGGCGATCTGGCTGATGAGTGCCGGCTCGGACATGGGCTCAATCGAAGTTGAAGGTCGGCGTCGCGCAGGCGATCACAGGGTCTTTCGCACCCGTTCGATTCCCTGCCGGATTTCTGCAGTGAGCTTCTTGGCCGCTTCGCCGATATCACCCATAGCATCCTTTGCCTCGGAACCGGCCGCGTCGGCGCGCTGCCGCAACTGGGCGATCCGCGCATCCAGCTTGTCGAACTCGTCGCGGCTCTCGGCCTTGGCGAGGTGGAGCTTGAGCTTCAGTTCGTCACGTTCCCGCTCGAGATCGGCGAGGACCTTCTGCCACGTCGCGCGTAGATCGGTCATGGTTCCCCCTGGTTGCGGGCGGCATCTGCCGACCCGGCCTGTAAGCTATA
>JBDTTN010000275.1:0-4435 GCA_039930625.1 Gemmatimonadota bacterium
AGACCGCGGCGACGATGTTCGGCTCGACCGAGACGACGTTCTATGTGGTGGCGGTCTACTTCGGCGCGGTGAACATCAAGAAGACCCGGCACGCGATTCCGGCGGGACTCAGTGCCGACATCGCCGCGATGATCCTGGCGGTGTACGTGGTACGCTGGCTCTTCGGCTGAGCGGGCCCGCCCGCTCAGGGAGCGGGCAGCTCCCAGTCGCCGCAGCTCTCGCAGGGCCGCGCAAAGGCTTCGAAACCGAGCAGGGTGACCCCCGGTGTCTGGTGGGAGGGCAACACCGGCTCCTCCCGCACGAGGTCGGTGGAGAGATACTTCTTGTTGTCATCGCAGAAGAAGGTCACCACCACTGCGTCGGCACCCAGCCGCTCCTGCAGCTGCAGTGCGCCGAGAAAATTCGCGCCCGCCGAAATGCCGACGGCCAGCCCGAGCTCGCGGGCCAGACGCTGCGCCATGAGGATGGCGTCGCCGTCATCCACCGCGACGATCGCGTCGAGATAGGCGAGATCGACGATTGCGGGGATGAACTCATCGGAAATGCCCTGGATGCGGTGCTTGCCCACCTTGTGCCCGGTAGAGAGCGTCGGCGAGCCGGCGGGCTCCAGCGGATGGATCGTGATCCCCGGCACCCGCTCCCGCATGAATCGCCCGGTCCCCATGATGGTCCCGCCGGTACCGACGCCGGCGACGATCGCGTCCGGCTTGAGCCCCTGCTGGGCAAGCTGCCAGAGAATTTCGGGGCCGGTCGTAGCCGCGTGCGCGCCGCAGTTGTCCTCGTTGCTGAACTGCCTTGGCAGAAAGGCGTGGCCACGCGCCTCGGCGAGTTCCTCCGCCCGCCGGATGCTGCCGAGGAATCCCCCCTCGGCCGCGGACACGAGGTGGATGTCCGCGCCGAAGAAACGGATCAGGTTGATCCGCTCTTCGCTCATCCAGTCAGGCATGAATATGGCGACCGGATGGCCCATCGCACGCCCCAGCGCCGCGAATGCGATACCGGTGTTGCCGCTCGTCGCCTCGATGATCAGGTCGCCCGGCTCCAGCGCGCCACGCCGGTAGGCCTGGCGGAGGATATGCAGCGCCATCCGGTCCTTGATGCTGCCGGTGAGGTTGAGATGTTCCGCCTTGGCGTAGATGACCCTGCGCCGTCCGCGATATTTGCAGGCGATCGCGAGCAGGGGCGTATTGCCCACCAGTGCGCGGAGGCCCTGCAGGCGGCGATGGAGGTCGGGAGCGAGTGTCGGCATCGGGACCGGAAAGGGAAAACCGGGACGCGGGAAGGTAGCGGCCCGGCTCCGTGCTGTCAGTCCCACGGCCGGGAAAGGGAGCGACCCGACAGCGGACCTAGCCCGCCAGCAGCTCCGACAACCGGCGCACGACTTCGAGCCGGATCTCCGGGGGTGAAATCACCTCGGCATCGGACCCATACTGGAGGACATGCCGAGCCGCCCAGCCGGCGTCGGCCAGCGGATGCTCGAGGGTGAGCGAGCCATCCGCGGCCAGCGGCACTCCCGCCCGCTCCCCGATCCAGCGGGCGATGCGGGGGCTGTAGCGCACGGTCAGTACGGCGGCCTGCTCAGACCGGAACGCCATCCCATCCTGTAGCACGGCGTCGATGGAAAAATCCGCCGGCCGCATGAAGTGGTCGTCAAGCAGTTCCGCCCGGCTGATGCGATCGACCCGGAAGAAACGCAGTCCCTCACCCCTCTCGCAGTGCGCCACGAGGTACCACATCCCCCGAGTGGCGACGAGTCCGTACGGGCAGGCGGTCCGGCGACCGGGCCCCTTGGCACTCCCGCCCTGGTACTCGATGCGCACCTTGCGGCGCGCCTGGGCCGCGCGCCGCAGCGTCGCAAGCACGGCGGCATCCACCGGCGCGGCCGCGGCCCCGTCGCGCAGTTCCTCCGGCGGCGGCTCACCCGGCAACTTGGCGATCACCTTCCGCAGCCGATCCCGCGCCACCGCGATCGGCCCGAGCTCCTCCGGCGGCCGTTCGCGCTCCAGCATCGCGAGGCCGAGTTCGAGCGCGGCGAGCTCGGCGAGATTCAGACGCATCGGCCGCAGGAAGTGGGGCGACCGCATGGAGACCGCGTCGCCCTCGATGTAGACCTCCACCCCTTCGACGAAGCCGCCAGGGTCGTTGTCCCGTTCGGCGAGCGCACGGAGATCGCGGAGCAGGGTTGCCCGGCTGGTGCCCGCCTGGCTCGCGACCTTGGCGATCGAGTGGGTCCGGTCATCCGCGAGCCGCGGGATGATTTCGAGGATGCGCCGCAGCTGGGCGTGGGCGGTGTCGGTCATGGCTGGTAGAGCGAGCGAGTGGCCTCGGCCAGGGCGCGGAAATCCTGAACGACCCCCGGCGGCGACAGCGGCACGACCTCGCCACCGAACGACAGCAGCCAGCGGGCGAAGGCGTCGCGTCTGCGCACGAGGAAGCGCCGTTGCGCCGGCTCGCCCTTCACTGCTTCACCGAGTTTCCGGGCCGCAACCGTTGCCCCGCTCATCCCACGAAACTCGACGATGGCGGGTTCGCCGCTCCCCTCACCGAGTTCCCATGCCTGCCGGGAACGTGCATGGGCGCGCAGTTCAAATCCGGCGGGCCGCTCGAAGTCCGGCGATCCGGGCCGTTGCTGGTTGATTGCAGGCCCGCTGATGCGGCTGAGCCGGAAGTTCCTTACCTGCGGATCGCCCGGTGCCGCGGCTGCGAGATACCAGTGCTGACTCAGGAAGAAGAGTCCGTAGGGGCAGACCGTTCGCGCGCGGTCCTCATTGGCCTGCATGGAGCGGTACCGGAAGGTCACGGTCTTCCGACCCGCGAGCGCCTCGTCCAGCAGCTCGAAGAGCTGATCGGGGATACGGTCGGACCCCGGGGCGAGATGCGCCGGCTCCGCCGCGCCGCTGTCGAGCGGGAGGTCGAAGGCCAGCTTCCGGATGGCGCTGACCACGTGACGGGTGAGGCCGGGATCGCCGAGCTCCGTGATCCGCGTGGCGGCGGCGCGAATCGCGGCCAGGCCATCGGGCTCGAAGGTGAGCTCCGCGAGGGCCCGGTAGCCATCCCGATTGATCTTTCTGGGCAGACTCTTCCCGCCATCGCCGATCAGTGCGAGGTAGGGGAGATAGAAGTCCCGGGTACGAAGCCGGTACCCGGTGGTCTCTCCGTCGTACAGCGGCACCGTCTCGATCGGAATCCCCGCCGAACGGAGTTCGTCCTTGTCGCGCTCGAACATCCGCCGCAGCGATCCCTTGCTGGCACTCGCGGCGAGATAGGCGGGAACCCGCTGGGTGAGCTGCTCGAAGGTGATCGCCGCCATCCCGGGGAGCAGGGCGGCGAGCAGGTCGATCCAGCGCTGGAGCTTGGGAGAGGCCATGACAGATTATGGCGCCTGCGGGCGGAAGTGCCAGCCCTCGATCCGACTTGGGTTCACGAGACCGGGACCTCCACCGTGCGTGCGGAGTACAGGGAGCCGGCGGCCCGGCCGCGGTCGGAGCGTATTCATGCTCGTGACAACCTACGACGGGTGCATGACAGCGCCCCGTTCGCGCGAGCCCCGCTGCTGGCCCTAGCCCCGGGGTCCCCGTATACTTGCGTCTGCCATTCGGTCCACGTTCCCCCTACGCCAGACCGTGTCCGACACCCTCTCCCGCCTGCAGTCAGCACTGAGCGAGCGTTACGGAATCCAGCGTGAGCTGGGGCGCGGGGGCATGGCCACGGTCTACCTCGCCACCGATCTCAAGCACGACCGCGAAGTGGCGATCAAGGTCCTCCACCCCGATCTCGCCGCGACGCTCGGCCCCGAGCGCTTCGACCGCGAAATCAAGTTCGCTGCCAAACTGCAGCACCCGAACATCCTTGGCCTGTTCGATTCGGGGGAGGCCGACGGCCTCCTCTATTACGTCATGCCATTTGTGTATGGCGAGTCGCTGCGGGAGCGGCTGGACCGGGACAACATGCTCCCCGTGGACTTCGCGGTGCATGTCGCGCTGGAAGTCGCTGATGCCCTGGGCTACGCCCACATGCTTGGCATCGTGCACCGCGACATCAAACCGGAGAATATCATGCTCTCCGGCGGGCATGCGCTGGTCGCAGACTTCGGCATCGCACGGGCCGTCACTGAAGCGGGCAGCAGCCAGAAGCTCACCGAGACCGGGATGGCGGTGGGCACGCCGCTGTACATGAGCCCTGAACAGTCGGTCGGCGACACGGTGGGGCCGACGAGTGACATCTATTCGCTGGCCTGCGTGCTGTACGAGATGCTGGCCGGGCAGCCGCCCTTCGGCGGCGCGAACGCGCGCCAGATCATGGCGCGCCACGCGATGGAGCAGGTGCCGAGCATCCAGGTGGTGCGGGACACAGTGCCGGACGAGGTCGAGGACGCCATCATGGCGGCGCTCAACAAGGTCGTCGCCGATCGGCCCCAGACCGCGGCGCAGTTCGC
>JBDTTN010000276.1:0-4419 GCA_039930625.1 Gemmatimonadota bacterium
CGGCCGGTATATTCCCGGCCTATGAAAGCCGCACAGCTCCGCCGACTCTTTCTCGATTTCTTCGCCAGCTACGGGCACCGCGAGGTGCCCTCTTCGTCGCTGCTGCCCGCCGACGACCCGACGCTGCTCTTCACCAACGCCGGGATGAACCAGTTCAAGCGACTCTTCCTGGGACTGGAGCGGCGCGACTACTCGCGGGCGACGACCTGCCAGAAGTGCGTGCGCGCCGGCGGCAAGCACAACGATCTCGAACAGGTGGGCCACACCACCCGGCACCACACCTTTTTCGAGATGCTGGGCAACTTCTCCTTCGGCGACTATTTCAAGCGCGACGCGATCTCCTACGCCTGGGAGTTCGTCACCAGCCCGAAGTATCTCGGCATCGACCCGACCCGGTTGCGGGTCACCGTCCACCACACCGATGACGAGGCGCGCGCGCTCTGGCGTGAGCTCTCCACCCTCCCCGATCACCGGATCTACGGTCTCGGCGACAAGGACAACTTCTGGCAGATGGGTGACACCGGCCCCTGCGGTCCGTGCACCGAGATCTACGTCGACCTCCGGAAGGACCTGCCTGGCAACGTTGCCGCCGAGGTGATCCCCAAGGCGCAGTTCGAGGAATTGGCGGAGTCGGGCCAGATGCTGGAGATCTGGAATCTGGTCTTCATGCAGTTCGATCGCTCGGCGGATGCCACGCTGACGCCGCTCCCCAAGCCGTCGGTGGATACTGGCGCCGGTCTCGAGCGCATCGCCGCCGTGCTGCAGGGCGAGGACTCGAATTTCCATACCGACCTCTTCATGCCGCTCATCGCGCGGGTCGCTGAGCTGGTCGGGAAGCCCTACGACCGCGGGCCGGCGGGCGGCTCCTTCCGGGTGCTCGCGGACCACGCCCGGGCGGTGACGTTTCTGCTGACCGACGGCGTCTACCCGAGCAACGAGGGCCGTGGCTACGTGCTCCGCCGGATTCTCCGCCGCGCTGTGCGCCACGCCTGGCTCCTGGGGCGGAAGCAGCCAACCCTCGCGCCGCTCACCCAGGTGGTGGTGCGCGAGATGGGCGACGCCTATCCGGAGATACGCGCCAGGGCCGCCTACGTGGCGGATGTGACCGGACAGGAAGAGGAGCGATTCCTCGAGACCATCGAGGGCGGCCTCAAGCGGCTGGAGGAGCTGTTCGCGTCAGGCGCGAAGACCATCACCGGGGCAGAGGCCTTCAAGCTCTACGACACCTTCGGTTTCCCGATCGATCTGACCGAGATCATTGCGGGCGAGCGCGGACTCACGGTAGACCTGGCGGGCTTCGAGGTGGCGCTGACCCGGCAGCGGGAGCGCTCCCGCGAGGTACGGCGCGCCCAGAAGGGCGGGCTCGCCTCCGCCGCGGTCGCGGGCCAGGACGGCGAATGGACGGTGGTCTCGTCGGACAAGCCGCGCTTCATCGGCTACGACAAGACCGAGGCGGAGACCGAGGTCGTCGCCTTCCGCCAGGCGGGGGGCGCGGTCGAGCTGCTCCTCGCCGACAATCCTTTCTACGCCGAGTCAGGCGGACAGCTCAGCGACACTGGAAGCATCACGGGATCCGGGTGGAGCATGCGGGTGGAGTCGGTGCGCAAGGATTCGCGCGGCCAGGTGCTCGGCGGGGTCCTCAGCGGCGCGCTGGAGCCCGGGCGGGTCAAGGCGACTGTCGATTTGAAGCGCCGCCACGACATCGAGCGCAATCACAGTGCGACCCATCTGGTGCACTGGGCGCTGCGGAAGCACCTGGGTGACCACGTGCGGCAGCAGGGCTCGCTGGTGGAGCCGGGGCGGCTGCGCTTCGACTTCTCGCATCACGGACCGATCGATCCCGCCGCGCTCGCCGGCATCGAACGCGAGGTCTACGATCAGGTGCTGGAGAACTGGAACGTGGATATCCGGGAGATGCCCTATCCCGACGCCCTCGCGCTCGGCGCCATGGCCTTCTTCTCCGAGAAGTACGGCGACCGCGTCCGAGTGGTGAAGATGGGCCCGTCACTCGAACTCTGCGGCGGCACTCACGTCCGCAGCACCGGGCAACTCGGCCTCTTCCGCGTGGCGGGGCAAGGCGGCGTCGCGGCCGGCGTCCGCCGCATCGAGGCGATCACGGGCCCGGAGGCCTACGCCAGCGTGGAGCGTGAGGAGGCGCTGCTCACGCAGGTGGCCGAATCGCTCAAGGCGCACCCGGACCAGGTGCTGCGCAAGCTGGAGCAGGTGCGGCAGGAGAAGGAGAAGCTCCAGGCCCGGCTGGATCAGCTCATGAAGTCCGGCGCGAGCGGGGCGGACGCGCAGGGAGATACCCTCGACATCCGCGGCGTCTCCGTCACCCTGGGAGAGACCGATCTCGAGGATCGGGACGAGCTCGCGGCGCAGGCCGACCGCTTCCGTGAGGGGAAGCGTCAGGCGGTGCTGGTGCTGCTCTCCGCGGCGGGCCGTGGGGCGGTGCATGTCGCGCTCACCGATGACCTGGTCAAGTCAGGCAGGAAGGCTGGCGACCTGGTGAACCGGCTGGCGGCAGTGAGCGGCGGGAAGGGTGGCGGTCGGCCGGGCTTTGCGTCGGCCGGTGCGGGCGATCCCTCGCGGCTGCCGGCGGTACGCGCCGCGGCCCCGGGCCTGATCGAGGCGTGGCTGAGTTGATGCGCGACATCGAAGGCGTTCCCGCCGGGACGCTCCGCTGGCTCGACGCCCGGACGGCCAAGGGCCCGACGGTGCTGCGTGACCGCGTCCTCGAGCATGCCCGGGTGCCCAGTGAAGGGATGACCATCGCCGAGCATCTCTCTCTGGTGGCGGAGCGGGTGCTGGCGATCGTCGAGGAACACCCCGGTGATCGCAGCATTGCGCTCGACCTGCTGGCGGCCGATGCGCTCATTACGCTGGCGTTGCTGGCCCAGTCCGACTCGGTACCGGAACGGCTGGGAGCCTTTGCGGAGGGCCTGCTCGCGGCGGAGCGCGTCGCCTGAGTGATCGACCTTCACAGTCATCTCCTCCCCGGCGTTGACGACGGCTCGAAGACCGTAGAACAGTCGGTCGCCGTCCTGACGCGGCTCGCGGGACAGGGGGTGACGGGCATCTGCCTCACACCGCATCTGCTGGCGAGCCAGGCCACCGCCGGCGTCCCCCCGAAGCATCAGCAGGCGTATCAGGCGCTTGCCCCGCGCGTCCCCGAAGGGATCACCGTGTATCGCGGGGCGGAGATCATGCTGGACCGTCCGCTCGAGACAGCGGTGGCGCGGGACCGGCGCGTCACACTCAATGCGACCCGCTACATCCTGGTGGAGTTTCCCCGGCTGGTAGCGGGCCAGACGGTGGAACAGGCTCTCGCGCTGGTCGTGGCGATCGGGCTGGTGCCGGTGCTGGCCCATCCGGAGCGCTACAAGTGCTGCGATGTCGAAAGCGCCCGGCGCTGGAAGTCGCTCGGCTCGCTGCTCCAGGTCGATGGTCCCACTCTGCTCTCTCCCCGCCCGCGTGGCGCCCGCGCCCGTGAACTGGTTCAGCACGGACTGGCCGACATCGCGGCGGGAGACAACCATGGCGATGACCGCAGCCTCCGGGCCGCCTGGGACGAGCTGATGACCCACGAAGGCTCCATGCAGGCGCAACTACTGCTGACCCGAAACCCCCAGGCCATCCTCGAGGACCGACCGGTCGAGTCGGTGCCGCCGCTGGCCTGGCGATTCTCCCTCCTCGAGCGGCTGCGTACCATGCTCCGCTCCCAGGACGAAGACCGCCCATGATCGATCTGCGAGGGAAGACCGCGCTGGTCACCGGCGCCTCCCGCGGCATCGGCCGCGCCACCGCGCTGCTGCTCGCGCGCGCCGGCGCCGATGTCGCGCTCACCTGCTACAGCCGCCTGGCGGAGGCCGATGCCGTCGCGGAGGAGATTCGCGGTCTCGGAGCCAAGGCGTGGACCGCGGCCGGAGATCTCGGCGACGCGGCCACGGTGGAGCGGGTATTCGACGGCGCGGTGCAGGCGCTCGGCCCGCTCGACTGCTTCGTCGGCAACGCCGGCATTTGGCCCACCGTCGACATGCCGCTCCGCGACATGGCCGCCGAACGCTGGGCCGCGACGCTGCGCGCCAACCTGGACGGAGTCTTCCTCACGACCCGGGCTGCGCTCCGCCGCATGCGGCCGGAGGGGCGGGTGGTGCTGGTGGGAAGCACTGCCGGCCAGCGCGGCGAGGCGTATCACGCCGACTACGCCGCCTCCAAGGGTGCGATGATCTCGCTGGTGAAGTCGCTCTGCGTCGAGTGCGCGCCGGGGATCACGGTGAACTGCGTCGCGCCGGGCTGGGTGGATACGGAGATGAGCTGGCCGGCCTTCGGCGACGGCGGCAAGGAGCGGATCGCGAACAGCATCCCGCTCAAGCGCCTCGCCTCCGCGGAGGACATCGCCGGTCCGATCCTCTTCCT
>JBDTTN010000277.1:0-4413 GCA_039930625.1 Gemmatimonadota bacterium
CGCCACCTTCTCCACCGAGCGCTCCGGATTTCCGGGGCGCTCGCCGTTTTGGGGCTGCTCGTCGGGTCCGCGCTCGCGGCGCAGGGCAGCGGCCCCGATGCCGCCGAGGTGTATCGCCGCTTTGCGCCGCGGGTAGTGAAGATCCAGAGCGTCGAGAAGAGCTCTGGCGCCAAGGCCGCCATCGGCTCCGGCTTCTTCGTCTCCGCGGAGGGGCATGTCGTCACCAACTACCACGTGATCTCGGAGCTGGTGAATCTGCCGGACCGGTACCGGGTGGAGCTGATCGACGGAGGAGACACCACCCGCGCGGTGGAGGTGCTGGCGATCGACGTGGTGCACGATCTCGCGGTGCTGAAGGTCGCGGGCCAGCAGGATCCCTGGTTCGACCTCGCACCGGTCGCCCTCGATCGGGGCACCAGGCTCTACTCAATGGGCCACCCCCACGACCTGGGCCTGAGCATCGTGGAGGGGACCTACAATGGGCTCCTCGAGCACACCCTCTATCCGAAGATTCACTTCACCGGCTCGATCAACCCGGGAATGAGCGGCGGGCCCGCAGTCACCGCGTCGGGCGCGGTCGTCGGAGTGAATGTCTCCACGGCGGGCGAGCAGATCAGCTTCCTGGTGCCGGTGGACCGGGTCATTGCGCTGGTCGCGGAGGCGCGGCGGCCCGGCTATCACCGGCCCGACAGCCTGCTCGCCACCGTGGCGCAGCAGATGCTCGCGTACCAGGATCTCTACCTCGCCCGGCTCTTCGCCGATTCGACGCCGACGATCGCGCTGGGCGGTTACCGGGTGCCGACGAAACCCGCCCCCTTCTTCAAGTGCTGGGGTGATGCCTCACACGGCCTCTCTCGCCCCTACGAAACCATCGCCCACCAGTGTTCCACCGACGACTACATCTACATCTCCGGCGACCAGTGGTCGGGAGTGCTGGAGTTCAAGCATGCCGTCCTGTTCACCGATGAGCTCAATCGGCTCCGCTTCTACTCGCTCCTGACCCGGGAGTTCGCGGGCGAGGGACTCTCCTATCAGAGCCGCGAGGTGGTCACGCCACAGCGCTGCGCGATCGACAACGTGCGCCAGGGCACTCTGGTGCTGAAGACGGTCTTCTGCACCCGCCGCTACCGGCGGCTCCCGGGACTGTACGACGCCTTCTTCAAGGCGGTGACGCTGGGCGATCCGCACCGGGGACTGATCACGACGCTGACGCTCTCGGGAGTCACGTTCGAGAATGCCCGTCGGGTCGTGGAACGGTACCTGTCGAGCATTACGAGGGCGGAGCCATGATCGTCGAAATCCTGGACCGCCGGGGCGTGCGCCAGCGGCTGCGGCTGCGCGCCTTCCCCGCTTCGATCGGTCGCGGCCTCGACAACGACGTGATCCTCGACGATCGCTTCGTCGACCCGCGCCACGCGCTGCTCGAATGGGATGGCGGCGGCACCCTGCTGCTGGTCGACCAGGGCAGCGTGAACGGCTCCTTCGATGCCACATCGGGACAGCGGGTGGCGCGCTATCCGGTGCGCTCCGGCTCCGAGTTCCGGCTGGGCCGCACCACGCTTCGCTTCATGGATGAGAGCGAACCCGCCGCGCCCGCGGTGCGCGATGTTCCGCCGACGGGGCGTTTGGCGTTGAACGAGTCTCCGGTGCTGGCGGCCGCGATCGCCGTGGGAACCGGCGCGCTGGTCGCGATCAACGAATATCTGGGGAAGAGCAGCCGAGTCACGCTGGAGGGAATGCTGGGCGAGTCGCTGATGGTGCTCCTCGTCGTGGTGGTGTGGGCCGGGGCGTGGGCGCTGGTCGGCCGGGTGACTCAGCACCGTTTTCGATTCCCGGAGCACTTCGCCATCGCCTGCCTCGCGCTGTCGGGGTTCATCATTTCGTCAGGCGGATTCGAATACCTCAGCTTCCTTTTTCCCGGCGGGTTCGGCTGGGACGTCCTCGCCGGCACGGCGGCGCTGGCGATCGGCGTGCTCACACTGGCCGCGCACCTGTCGCGGGTGTCGACGATGAACCACTGGCCCCGGCTGCTCTGGTCGCTGGGCGTGATCGGCGGACTCGCCGTGATTGTGGCGCTGTCGGGGCATCGCGATCAGGTGGACTACACCGGCCGCTTCGAGGCCACCCCGCTCAAGGCCATCGGCGCGCGCTGGATCCCCAGTGTGAAGCCGACGGAATTCCTGAAGCAGGTGGACGGTCTGAAGGCCGAAGTCGATGGTCTCGCCGACGAGGACCCCGTGTCGGAAGACGAGCAGGTGCCGGAGCGGGACAGCACCGAGGAGTAGCCCGCCGGCTACGCCGACTGCTCCGCCAGCGCGACCGCGCAGTGAATCAGCGCCAGGTGAGTGAATCCCTGGGGAAAGTTCCCCAGGAACTCTCCGGTCATCGGATCGATCTCCTCCGAATAGAGGCCCAGGTGGTTGGCGTGCCCGAGCATGCTCCGGAAGATCCGATCGGCCTCTGGGAGGTCGCCGATCCGGTGCAGCGCTTCGGCCAGCCAGAAGGTGCAGATGGAGAACGCACCCTCCTCGCCCTCCAGGCCGTCGGGAGTACGGTAGCGAAAGACCAGGTCCCCGTCAGGCGACGTAAGCTCGCGCTGCACTGCGCGGACCGTCGACACCATGCGGGGGTCATCCCACGGCAGGAACCCCACGAGTCCGATGGCGAGCGCCGAGGCGTCGAGCGTCTCGGGATAGTCGTAGGCCTGCACAAAGGCGCCCTTCCCGGGGTTCCAGCCCCGCGCCAGCACCTCCGCGTGCACGGCATCGCGCGCGGCTTCCCAGCGCTCGAGATCGGCGGGCAGACTGAGATCCCGGGCGATCCGCACTCCCCGATCGAGAGCGACCCAGTTCATCACCTTGCTGTAGACATAGTGCCGGGTCTGGCCGCGGACCTCCCAGATGCTGGAATCGGGAAGGTGCCAGTGCTGGCTCACCCAGTCGACCAGCGGATGGAGGGTGCGCCAGGCGCCCTCTCCCAGGTCATGATGCTGGCGCCAGTGATCGACCGCCGAGAGCACTTCGCCGTAGACATCGAGCTGCAACTGGTCGGCGGCGCCGTTGCCGACACGCACCGGGCGGGAGCCGCGGTATCCGGAGAGATGATCGAGCTGACGCTCAACCAGGTCCCGCTTCCCATCCACCGCGTACATGATCTGCAGGTGTCCGCCGGTCTCGTGCCGGCAAACGCGACGCAGGAAGCGCATGAAATCGGCCGCCTCCTCCACATGCCCCACGCTCTGCAGCGCGGAGAGCGTGAAGACCGCATCCCGCAGCCAGACGAAACGATAATCCCAGTTGCGCGAACCGCCGATCACCTCCGGCAGCGAGGTGGTGGGGGCTGCGATGATCGCACCGGTCTCTGCGTGGGTCAGCAGCTTCAGCAGCAGGGCGGAGCGCTCGACCTCGGCGCGAAAAGCGCCACCGTATCGGATCTTTGAACTCCAGAGCCGCCAGTAGGCGGCCGTGGTTTCGAGCTTGCCGGCGCTCTCGTAGCGGTCGGCCGGGTGGAGATCGTCATCGTCGTAGCGCAGTACCAGCCAGCGCACGCGTCCGGCAGGGAGGGTGAAGCTTGCGCTTGCGACGCCCTGCTCCACCGACCACGGAAAGGGCTCGGCGCTGGACAGCGTAATGACCTGCTCGGTGCGATCGGTCGCGAAGAGGCCGCTGCGGAGCACCTCCAGCCGAGTGGCCCGGGAGGCATACTCGAACCGCGGCATGAAGCGCTGGACCATCGGCATCTCGCCGGTCACACCGCGGACCTGTCGATGGATCTCCGGATGCGCGCTCACCGGGTGCCCGTCGAACGTCACCGGCATGAAGTCGGTGACGACGGCCTCCCCACTCTCGGTGCGGAAGGTGGTTTCCAGGATGTTGGTGCCAGGCAGATACTGCTGGCGCGACGTGAACGCCCCCTGCGGCTGAATCACCCAAGTGCCGCCGCGGACCGGATCGAGCAATGCCGCGAAGACGCTGCCGGAATCGAAGCGCGGCAGGCAGCACCAGTCGATGCCGCCGTGCAGGCCGATCAGCGCGGCGGTGCGCATATCCCCGATGAGACCATAGGAGGAGATCGATGGCTGCGGCGGAGTCATCTTGAGGGGCGACTCCGGCGGCGTGGTCTGGAGAGGCGTGCCTGCGCGAGCCGCGCGAGCCAGGCGGCGAATGTGGCTGGATCGCGGGTGCGGAAGGCGGCGCCGCGCGCCCGCGGTCCGACCGCGATTGTGCTCCCGCGACCGCGGAGGGCGCGGAAGGCGTCCTCGTCCGTGGTATCGTCACCCGCATAGAGCACGGTGTCGCTCGCGTGATGCGCGAGCCACCGTTCCACCGCGGCGCCCTTGTTCACGCCCGGAAGTTGCACGTCGATCACCCGGCGTCCCCGCAGCGCCCTGAGCCCCGCCACGCGGAGGCGGCG
>JBDTTN010000278.1:0-4406 GCA_039930625.1 Gemmatimonadota bacterium
CCGTCGGAATCGAGGGTGACCACCAGCCGGGAATCCTTGCCCCCGGCGCTGTTGTTGTCCGCTTCGGCCCAGCTCCATCGCCCGTTGAGCACCGGACCGAACGTGACGTACGAATCCACAGCATCCGACTTCTGCACGATCGTCAGCTCCTCGCCCTTCCGGCCCTGGTAGACCCAGATGTCGGCGGGACTGCCGTCGGAAAGCGTGTCGTCGCCTATCTGGAGCGTACCGCTAAGCCACTGCCCCAGCACCAGCGGCATGTGTGCGCCCGGCGTGCTGGACACCAGCGGATTGGAGCCACCGCCCGGGTTGCCGGCCGGAGCGCTGGGACCGCCGGTCTCCAGCAGCAGCGTGTAGGGACCGGTCTCGCCCACCTTGAGGGTATTGGCCCGCACCGTGAATTCGGCATCGCGCGGAAGCGAGACATCGATCTGCGAGTCGGTCCCGCCCGCTCCGTCATCGTCGGAATCCACGCTCAGCCAGTCGCCCTTCTCGCTGTAGTAACCGAGCTGCAGGTAGGCGTCAAAGGCGGGGGCCCGCATTGTCAGGCGGACCTGCTGGCCCCGGGTGCCAGTGAAGCGCCACAGATCGGCATAGGTGTTGTCATCCAGCTTGAGGTCTCCGCCCTTGAGCTCCCCCTTGGCCACGACACCCGGCCGGAGCATGGCCTGCGCTTCGGTGCGGGTCGGGAACAGGAGCGCTGCGGCGTAGGCCGCAAGGACAACGAACCAGCGACTGTCGGAACGCGAGGACATGGGGACCCTGAGAGCTGAGTGAGTTGGACGGCGCCTAGACGACATCACCTGGCGCCAGACCGAGGGGTTCTCCGGTAAATCCCGGACGGCCCATGGCCGCGTAAGTCAGCTGCTTGCCCAGTTCGACACCGGGCTGGTCGAACGGATCCACACCGTACCATACACCGGCGTACCCGGTCGCGAGCTGGAAGAACATGATGGCCTCTCCGAGCGTGGCCGCGGAGATTTCCGGAAGCCGCAAGGAACAGGACATCCGGCCCATGCGCGCCAGGGCAGCCGAAGTGGCCTGGGCTTCCGCCTGCAAGAGCTCGGCCAGTGTGTGCCCGGAAAGATACGCGAGGTCTGGGGGCAGATTCGGCAGCGCGGGGATCGTCACATCCTCGGCGAAGCGATCGACTTCCATGAACGTGACCACCTTGTCGAACGGCCCCTCCATGAAGAGCTGAACCTGACTGTGCTGATCGGTCGGGCCGACGGCACCGAGCGGGGTTGGACCCACGTTGACTTCCTGCCCACGCCGATCCTTCGCCTTGCCGAGGCTCTCAGCCCACAACTGTCGGAACCACTCCGCAAACTCCCGCAGCCGGTCGGTATACGGCATGAGCACATGCATGCGTGCGCCGAGCGTCGTGTCGGCCGACCAGTGCAGCGCGGCCCACAGCGCGGCAGGATTCTGCAGCAGGTCGTCATTCTCCGCGCGCGCCACTGCCTGTCGCGCACCGGCCAGCAGTCCCTCGATGTCGATGCCGACGAGTGCCGCCGGCAGCAGCCCAACCGGCGACAGTACGCTGAAGCGCCCGCCGACATCAGGCGGCACCTCGAGCGCGGCGATCCCATCCCGGGTCGCGATCTCGCGGAGTGCGCCCTTCTTCGGGTCGGTGGTGAAGACCAGATGCCGTGCCGCCGCGGGGCCGAGTGCCTGCTCCAGCCACTGCCGGATGACGAGGTACTGCGCCATCGTCTCTGCCGTCCCGCCGGACTTGCTGATGACGTTCACCAGCGCGCGCCGTGGATCGATGCGCCGGAGCGCTTCCGCGACGGAGGTGGGATCGACGTTGTCGAGCACCGTCAGTCGCGGGAAGAAATCGCGGCCTTCGTCATCGAGCTCATTCCAGCCCGGACGCTTGAGGGCGTTGAGAAGCGCCTTCATGCCGAGCGCAGAGCCGCCGATGCCGAGCACCAGGACGTGATCGAACGCCTGACCGACGCCCTCCGCGAACCCGCGGATCTGCTGCACGGCAGCGGCCTGATCCCCGAGCCGATAGAAGCCGTATTCACCCTCGGCCCGGCGGCGGCGAACCTCGGACTGCACCGTCCCGAACTGCCGCGCCAGTTCGACCAGTCGGGGCCGTGACAGCCCATGCACGCCATCCAGCCGGTCAGTGAGCATCCGCCCGTAGTGAAGCTTCATTCCGTGACCTCGATCGAAAGCCCGTCGTATGCGGGCGCGATTCCCGGCGGCAGCTGCCCCGCCAGCTGGGCGTGCCCGGTCTCGTGCGTAAGGTGGGTAAGAAAGGTGCGTTCGGCTCCGAGGGCCTGAGCGGTTGCGATAGCCTCTCCGATGGAGAGGTGCGTGGGATGCGCCCGCCACCAGAGGGAGTTGAGTACCAGCACCTTGAGGCCCCGAAGCTGCCCGCGAGCCGACTCCGGCACCGATTTCACGTCGGTGATGTACCCGATCGGGCCGATCCGGTAGCCGAACACCCGCAGGAACCCGTGCTCGAAGGCCAGCGGGAGGACCGGGATGCCCGCGATGCTGAGCACTGCCCCCGGTTCGATCGGATGCATCTCCAGTTGCGGCTTGGAGGTCCCTTCGAAAGCTCGGACCTCGTTGTCGAAGATATAGCTGAAGCCGCCGCGGATTCGCTCCAGCGTTTCGACCGACCCGTAGCATGGGAGAGGCGACCGCTGGCGGACCGAGAAGATCCGCAGGTCGTCGATGCCGTTGACATGGTCGGCGTGTTCGTGGGTGTACAACACCGCGTCCACCTGCCCGAGCCTGGCGGCGAGAAGCTGCAGCCGTAGCTCGGGCGGCGTGTCGATGAGAATGGTCTTGCCGCCCGCCTGAATGACGGCACCGGAACGGGTGCGCCGGTCCCGCGGATCGGTCGATTGGCACACTGCGCAGGTGCAACCGATCTGGGGCACGCCGAAGCTGGTGCCGGTGCCGAGGAAGGTGAGCCTCACGCGGCCGCCCGCCACCCGTTACAGGGCCTCGATCTTGAGCAAATTCGTCGTCCCGGGTACATCGAACGGTACTCCCGCTGTGACCACAACCCGCTCGCCCGGCCGGGCCAGTCCCCGACCGAGGATCAGGGCGCGCGCCTGATTCAGGAGCGAATCGTAGTCCGCTGAGTGAGCCGTCTGGATCGGCAACACGCCCCACACCAGCGAGAGCTGCTGATAGGTCTCGACCTCGGGGGTCGCCGCGATGATCGGAACGGTGGGGCGATACGTCGCCACCTTGCGCGCAGTGAATCCGCTGCTGGTGAAGCAAAGAATGAAGGGGACGTGGAGCAGCTCGGAGGCCGCGCAGACGGCGACTCCGATTGCATCTTCGGTACGGGCGGGAACCGTGCTGGCGCCGGGACGAGGGTGCCGAGTGTCATCCGCCTCCCCACCCCGCCGGCCCACCGCGGCGTCGAACGCGGGACTCCGGCCTTGCCGGTGCGACTCCATCTCCCGGGCGATTCGATCCATCGCCTTGACCGCCTCGATCGGATATGCACCCACGGCGGTCTCCGCGGAGAGCATCACGGCATCGGTGCCGTCAAGGATCGCGTTGGCGACGTCGGATGCCTCCGCCCGGGTGGGCACCGGCGCGTGCACCATCGATTCCAGCATCTGGGTCGCCGTGATCACCGGCTTGCCGTGGAGGTTTGCTTCCCTGATGATCCGCTTCTGCACCAGCGGCACCTCCTCGAACGGCAGTTCAACCCCCAGGTCGCCGCGCGCGACCATGATCGCATCCGAGGCCTCAAGGATGCCACAGAGATCCCGGAGCGCGGTATCCTTTTCAATCTTCGCGATCAGCTTGATGCTCTTTGGCACCAGCCGGCGGAGCCCATCCAGGTCGGCCGACTTCCGAACGAAGGACAGCGCGATGTAATCGACGCCGAGCGCGACCGCCTCGATCACGTCTTCCTTGTCCTTCTCGGTGAGGGCCGGTGCGCTGACATCGATGCCGGGGAGGTTCATCCCCTTGTTCGACTTGAGCTCGCCGCCGTATTCCACCGTCCCGATTACGCGCTCACCCTGAATGTCGTTCACCCGGACCGCAATCAGACCGTCGTCCAGCAGGATCCGGGCGCCAGGATGCACATCCCGGGCGATGGCATCGTAGGTGGTGGAAATCTCGCCGGGGGTCACCACCGCCTCCGGGGCGAACACGACCTGCTGCCCCGGCGTCAGGCGGATCGGCTGCGTCAGCGTTCCCACCCGGATCCGCGGTCCCTGGAGGTCGAAGAGTATTCCGATCGCCTCCTTCCGCTCCGACCGCACTCGCTGAACCACGCTGATCCACTCCCGGCGAATCTCTGCCGTCCCGTGCGAGGCATTCACCCGGACCACATTCACGCCCGCGTCGAACAGGGCGTGCATCTGGTCCGGCCGGGACCAGGCCGGCCCCAGGGTAGCGACGATCTTCGTGCG
>JBDTTN010000279.1:0-4403 GCA_039930625.1 Gemmatimonadota bacterium
CCATCGCCGACACCTGGATCCAGCTGAGCAATGTGGCCCGTTCCGGCGAGCGCAACCGCGCCCTCACGGTAATCAAGTCGCGCGGTACGTCCCACTCCAATCAGGTGCGCGAGCTGATCCTCTCCGACAGCGGGGTCACCCTTGCCGATGTGTTCGTCATCGGCGGCGACGTGCTGATGGGAACGATGCGCTGGGAGCATGAGCGCCTCGCGCGCGAGGCGGAGTTGAAGGTGGTCGCGGGCACGCTCGAGCGGCGGAACGGGATTGACCAGTCTCTGGCCGCGCTCGAGAGCAATCTGCTGGGGCTGCAGGCGGAGATCGCCCTCAAACGGGAGGAACGGGCCCAGCTCCAGGTGGACGAATCCGGGAGACTATCGCAGGGCACCCTCGCCGAAGGGGACCTGGGTCGGCGTCGGCGAATCGACGCACCGGGCAAGGCGACCCGATGATGGGCTGCCCCTGAATGGTCAGTCACCAGTTCCGGCTGTACGTCGCCGGGTCGAGCGTCAATTCCGTCCAGGCGATCGCCAACCTCCAGGCGCTCTGCCTCGAGCTGCTGCCGGGGAGGCACCGGATCGAGGTGATCGACATCCTGCGCGAGCCCGGACGGGCCCTGGCCGACGGGATCCTGCTCACCCCCGCCCTCAAGCGCCTGACGCCACTTCCGGTACGAACCATTGTGGGCAACCTGAGCGAACGCGAAGCGGTGCTCCAGGCGCTCGGGCTCTCGGTGCGGGTATGACCACCCTTAAACGGACCCGGGCGCCAGCGGGCGATCGCGAGATTGCCCGCCTGATCGCGCGGCTCCGCGCCACCGAGGCGCGGCTCCGCGAGCTGACCGCCGGCCAGGTAGACGCGGTCATCGATGCCGCAGGCGAGTCGCACCTGCTGGTGGAGGGCCAGCAGGCGCTGGTCCGGGTGGTCGACGCGGAGCGCAGCGCCGCCGCCGCCACCGCGGCGATCCTCGATGCGATCCCGGTGCAGATCGCGCTGCTCGATGCGCAGGGAGGGATTCTCGTCGTCAACGAGGCCTGGCGCCGGTACGGGGCCGCCGGGCAGGGGGTGGTGGAGCGCACCGGTCCAGGCGTGAACTATCTCGTCACCTGCGATACGGCAACCGGCGAAGAGGCGGAGGACGCGCTCGCCGTCGCCCGCGGACTCCGGGCCGTTCTCGATGGCGGCCTCGAGAGCTTTGTACGCGAGTACCCCTGCCATTCGCCGACCGAAAAGCGCTGGTTCCGGATGATCGCGACCCGGGCCCAGTTGGGCCCGACCAATGGCGCCGCCGTGATCCACGTCGACGTCACCGAACGACACCTGGCGGAGGCAGCGCTCCGGCGGCTCAACCGGCTCCATCGGATGGTGAGTGAAACCAGCGACGCGGTCGTGCGCGTCGAGGACGCGGGCGCGCTGTTTGACCGGGTCTGTCAGGCGGCGTTCACCACCGGCGGGATTCCCCTCGCGGCGGTGCTGCTGCTGGATGCCGACCGCAGCGCGGTGCGAACCGCCGCGGTGCGAACCGCCGCGGTGCGGGGAGACGACGCCGAGCGCGCCGGCGCACTCGATGCCAGCCTGACGGATCTCTCGACCTCCGCGGGACCGATCGCGACCGCGCTCAGCACCGGAGTCATCGAGGTCTGCGCCGATCTCGAGGACCATCCCGGGATGGCGCCGTGGCAGCGGCACGCCCTGGCGGCCGGCTTCCACGCCGTCGCGGCGTTTCCATTTCGCCTGAAGGGCGCGGTGGACGGCGTGTTCGTCGTCTGGGTCCGGGAGCGCGACTATTTCGGCCCAGAAGAGATCAGCCTCTTCGAGACCGTCTCGCACAACCTCTCGGTCGCGTTGGAGGCGATGGCGCGGACCCAGGCCAAGGACATCGCGGAAGAGCGCCTGCGCCGCAGCGAGGAGCGCTACCGCGACCTGGTCGAGAACTCCCATGACATCATCTGGTCCCTCGATCTCTCGGGGCGGGCACTCTTCGTCAACTCGGCCTGCCGTACGGCCTTCGGCCGGGAGCCGGCGGAGCTGATCGGCGAGTTGCTCCCCCAGTTGCTGCCGCCCCTGGCCGGAACGGAGCAGGCGGACCTCACCACTCTCGAGTACGAATCCCGGATCGACCGGCCGGACGGCACCAGTGCGTTTCTCCTCTCCACCTCCCGGATCGTGCGCAACTCCGCCGGCGCGGTCGTCGCTGTCACCGGCATCTCGAAGGACATCACCGAGCGCCGCGCCTCGGAGCAGCGGATCGCCGACCAGGCGGCACTGATCGACCAGGCGAACGATGCGATCATGCTGAAGGGCATGGATGACCGGATCCTCTTCTGGAGCCGCGGGGCGGAACGCACCTACGGGTGGTCGGCCGAGGAGGCGCTGGGCGCGAACACCCAGACGCTCCTGGGGATCAATACGAAGCTATACAGCGACGCAAAGCGGAACCTGCTCGACACGGGCGAATGGCAAGGGGAACTCACCAAGCTGAACCGGAGCGGCAGAGCGGTGATCGTCGATTGCCGCTGGTCGCTCACCCGGAATGCGGACGGGACCCCGAAGGCGATTCTCGCGATCGACTCCGACGTCACCGAGCGCCACGCGCTGCAACGGCAGTTCCTCCGGGCGCAGCGGCTGGAGAGCATCGGCAGCCTGGCCGGCGGGATCTCGCACGACCTCAACAACGTCTTTACGCCCATCCTGCTCGCGCTGGAGCCGCTGCGCGAACTACTGCCCGACGCCGACAGCATGGAGCTGCTCGACACCATCTCGCAGAGCGCGCAGCGCGGGGCCGATCTGGTGCGCCAGGTCCTCGGCTTTGCCCGAGGAGTCGAAGGCGAGCGCATCTCCGTCGATGCCGGCGAGCAGGTGCGCGAAATCGGTCGGATTGTCCGCGAGACCTTCCCCAAGTCGATCGAGTTCGAGTTCCGGCTGGAGCCGCGACCCTGGAGCCTGCTCGGTGACCCGACCCAGGTGCACCAGGTGCTGATGAATCTCTGCGTCAACGCCCGCGACGCGATGCCCGCCGGGGGCACGCTGTCCATCAGCGTGAGCAACGTCCAGCTCGACGAGGTGTACGTGAGAATGCACCCCGAGGCGCAGCAGGGCGACTGGGTCTGCTTCGAGGTGCGCGACACCGGCACCGGCATCCCGGCCGAGATCCGGGAGCAGATCTTCGACCCCTTCTTCACCACCAAGGCACTCGGCAAGGGTACCGGCCTCGGGCTTTCCACCGTGTTAGGTATTGTCAAAAGCCACAAGGGCTTCCTCGATGTGCGCACCACGGTGGGCAAGGGCACGACCTTTCAGGTCTACTTCCCGGTTGCACGCAACCCGCTGGGGTCCGGGGCCGGGGCGCCCGTCAAGCCGCCGCTGCCGCGCGGCAACGGCGAGCTGCTCCTCCTGGTGGATGACGAGCCCAGCATCCGCAGCACCGCGTCACGGATGCTGATCCGCTTCGGCTACCGCGTGGTGCTCGCGAGCAATGGCGCCGAGGCCGTCTCGCTCTTCGTGCAGCACCGCGAAGAAGTCGCGGTGGTGGTGACCGACATGGCGATGCCCGTGATGGATGGCCCCGCTACCATCCGCGCGATCCGCACGATCGACCCGTTGGTGCGCATCATTGGGTTGAGCGGCTTCTCCTCGAGAGGGGGCGTTGCCAAGGCAGTTGGTGCGGATGTGGCGGAGTTTGTGGTCAAGCCCTACACGGCGAGTATCCTGCTGCAAGCCATCAATCGGGTCATCACCGCGAAATAGGCACACGGCCTGAGGCAGCGGGAACAGGCGCTGACCGCACGGTTGCGCCTCAATCTGCGCCGAGCGTATCGTATGGCCATGCCGATCCCATACTAAAACGTGGACATCCTCGATCAGCTCCTCGACGACGGGAACCGCTACGAGGTGGTCTACGCAGCCCATCCTCTTCGTGGTACCGCAGGCAGTGGCGCGCACTACTGAATGGAGTAACATCCAGGAGCTGCTGCTGGCCATCGAGGTGCTGAGCCCCGGATCCCGGCGCGCCGATCGCGTGGTCGCGCTCGGCAAAACCATTTCTGTGTAAGGCAATCCATGGTGGAAATCAGTATCAACGGCGATCGCATCCACCTGGAAGTGATCGGCCTGGACAAGCTCTGGGCACTCAAGAGCCAGCTCGAGTTTCCCATCGCGCACGTGCAGAGCGTGCGCCACGATCCCGAGCCGGCGCGCGGCTGGTTCCACGGCATCAAGATGCCGGGGACGAGTATCCCCGGCGTGCTGACGGCCGGCACCTTCTACCAGCACGGCGAGGCGGTGTTCTTTGACGTGCACAGTCCGGACAACACCATCGTGCTCGAGCTGGACCACGAGCGCTACAAGCGTCTGGTGATCGAGGTCGCACACCCGGAGGCGGAGGTGACGAAGATCCGGGGGGTGAT
>JBDTTN010000280.1:0-4400 GCA_039930625.1 Gemmatimonadota bacterium
TTGGCGACGATGCCGACCTTGAGGGATCCGTCGCCCCGCTCGGGCTGACCATCGCCTCCGCGATGGTCAGCTACTAAACCCCAGCCCCATCCGGTCTAACAGTTGGAGCATCAGGCTCGGCGACTCGCCGGCGTCTACGCGCCTGAGCGCCGAGGTCACCGCGTTCACCGCCCAACCCCGCAGCGGTTCTGGTGGGTAGGGGAACGGTCGCCTGGTGACAAGCGAGAGATCGAGCAAGTCGCTGGCGCGGTCGAGCGACAGATGGGCAAGGATGCGCCCCGCGATGCGGGTGCTGCCGAGTCCGTGACCGGTGAATCCCAGGCCGTAGCTGGCCCGGCCGCCCAGCGCGCGGCCGAAGAATGGCGTCAGTCGAGTCGTCGAGCAGATCGCGCCACCCCACGCATAGGGCCAATCCAGATCGGCGAGCGGCGGGAAGTGCCGGCGCCAGCTTGCACGCAGCGTCTCGTAATGGTGCGGCGAGTGATCGCAGGAGGGATCGACCCGGTTCCCGCTGTAGTACGCCGCCTCGCTGGTTCCCCAGAGCACTCGGCCATCGGCGGTGGGCCGGTAGTAGTTGAAGAAGGTCCTGCCGTCCGTGATCCCCTGCCTGTTGCCCCAGCCGATCAGCTCCCACTGCGCCGCGGTGAGCGGTTCGCTCACGAGGATGTAGTCGTAAAGCGGGATGAACCGGTGCCTGACTGATGGAAGCAGATGGTGGGTGTACGCGCTGGCCGCGAGGACGGCGCGGCGGGCCTTGAGCATGGTCCCGTTGGCCTGGATCGCAACCCCGGCGCCCGCTTCGCGGATCGACTCGACGACCGTCCTCTCATAGACTCGAACCCCGAGCCGTTCGGCCTCACGGCGAAGTCCGTCGGTGAGCTTGGCCGGATCGAGGATACCGCCTCCCCGCGCCTCTACGGCGCCCAGGTACAGCGGCGAGTGCACCTCAGCCTGGGTGTCCTCCCGGCTCAGCATCCGGAAGGTGTCGATGCCGAGCCGCTTCGCGATGTCGACGCTGCGTCGGCCCTCTTCCAGATGGCCCTCAGTCAGCGCGACGGTCAGCCGGCCACTCGGTTCGTAGTCGCACTCGATTCCGCAGTTGCGGATGAAAGCGACCAGTTCCTGGACGTTCGACTGGCCCAGCCCCGCCAGCCGCCTGGCCTCCTTCTCGCCGAAGTGCTGAATGGCGAGACCGTGGCTGTGGTCTACCGTCTCCGACAGCATCCCCGCGTTGCGGCCACTCGCACCCCAGGCGGCGGTGCCCTGCTCCACGACCGCCACGTCGCCAGAGGGGTCCAGCTCCTTCAGGAAGAGCGCCGTCCAGAAGCCGGTGAGGCCACCACCGATGATGGCGATGCCCGTTTCGGTGGGAGCAGCGAGCGGGGTGACATCGCGGGCGGGAAGGCCTGCAAGCCAGTAGCAGGCCTGTTCGATGGGGAGCATGGTCAAACAAGAAAAACGGGAAGCGGGAAACGGGAAAGGGGAATGGGAATTCGCCTGCGGGAAATGGGAAAGGGAAAGCGGGGGGGGCGGACTGCACTTCCGTTCCCCTTTCCCCTTTCCCCATTTCCATTCTGTGAGGCGCTCGGCCTACTTCATTATCATGATATGCGCCCACGGTTTGCCTGGGAACATCAGCCATGGCAGTCCTCCACCGGGCCGAGTCGGAAGGCCGGTGCTCTCGGCGGTGGCGTAGGGGATGTAGACGACCGGCAGCCCCGCGGCGCCGTGCGCCAGCCCCGTGGCAGTATCCACACTGTCGGCTGGCGCGTAGAGGTTATAGAGCGTCCGCGGACCATCGGGCATCTTGAGCGTGCCGTTCTGGACGGCTGCCATCCGCGCGCTGTCGATCTCGCCGTGCGAGAGCCCCACCTCCCTCAGCTCCCTCCCGAGTCGCATGAAGGGCTCGAGATCCTTGTGGTAACAGGCCACGTGCCAGGAGCTCTCGGAGGGGTCGTCGGCGAGGCAGACCATCGTGCCGGTGCCTTCACGGAGTGTTGTCAGGCGATGGTAGTTACTGTAGCCGAGCACAGTGGCGCCCTCCCGCAGCGCCTCCGGTGCCGCGCTCACGGCGCCGGCGATCTGCAGGGCCGCGGCGGGCACCTGGCCGGTGAGCGGGGCCGCGGCCCCGAGAAGCAGCAGTCCCGAACAGAGAAGCGAGTGGCGCATGCGACGGTTTCCCGATGCTGAGGTTGGTACCAAGGAACCGCGTGAAGCCGCGCGCGGCAAGGGGCGCTATCTCGAGGCGGTGAGTGCCTGCTCCAGGTCGGCGATGACGTCCTCCACATGTTCCAGTCCGACCGAGATCCGCAGCAGACCGGGGACGATCCCCACTCGCTGGCGATCCTCCTCGCTGAGCTTCGAGTGGGTTGTCGAAGTCGGATGCGTCACGATGCTGCGGGTATCCCCGAGGTTGGGGCTGTGGGAGACGAGCCGGACGCTGTCGAGGAATCGCCGCGCCCGTTCCAGGCCCCCCTTGACGATGAGTACCACGATCCCGCCGCCCTGCGACATCTGCCGCCTCGCCAGCTCGTACTGCGGATGGCTCGGCAGGAATGGGTAGCGAACCGCCTCCAGGTCGCCGTGACCCTCGAAATGCCGAGCCAGCGCGAGGGCGTTCTTACAGTGCCGGTCCATGCGGACTGCGAGCGTTTCCAGGCTCTTCGAGAGCACCCAGGCGTTGAAGGGCGAGAGCGCGGGCCCGGTGTGTCTCGCAAAGAAGCGGCATTCGGCGATGAGCTTGCTGCCGCCGAGGACTGCGCCGCCGAGGGTCCGGCCCTGGCCATCAATGAACTTCGTCGCCGAGTGGATGACGAGGTCGGCGCCGTGACGGATCGGCTGCTGCAGATAGGGCGTCGTGAAGCAGTTGTCGACGAGCAGGGCGATCCCGCGGAATCTGGCGAGCTGGCCGAGCCAGTTGAGATCCACGAGGTCCAGGCCCGGATTGGACGGCGTCTCGACGAAGATTGCCTTGGTGTTGGGCCGGAGCAGTTCGGGCCACGACTCGGGATTGCCGAGATCGGCGTAGCTGTGGGTGATCCCCCAGCGTGGCAGGATCTTGCCCAGAATCTGGCTGGTGGAACCGAAGAGGGAGCGGGCGGCGAGGAGGTGATCGCCTGACGAGAGCAGAGCCGCCAGGCTCACGAACACCGCCGCCATCCCCGACGCGGTGGCGATGCCGTCCTCGGCGCCCTCCATCAGGCAGAGCTTGCGGACGAACTCATCGGTGTTCGGGTTGGAATAGCGGCTGTAGATATTGCCGGCGACTTCGTCCGCGAAGAGCGCCCGCGCCTGTTCCGCATCGTCGAAGACGAAGCTGGACGTCAGGTAGAGCGGCGTCGAGTGTTCCCGTTCTCCGGTGGTCGGGATCTGGGTGCGGACCGCCTCGGTCTCGAAGTAGCGCGGAGGCTCGCTCACGCCGGCGCACCGTGGAGCGTGTGACTCCAGGTGATCGTCGCGGTGGGCTCCAGGATTCGGGCCACCGAGCAGTACTTGGACATCGTGAGTTCCACCGCCCGCGCGACGTGGCTGTCGTCGTGCGGGCCGCGCACCGCGAAGTGTACGTGCACGGTCTTGAACAGCGCGGGCTCCTTGTCCTGCTCCCGTTCAGCGTCCACCGTGATGGTGACCCCACTGACCGTCTCCCGCTGCTTCTGCAGGATGGAGACGACGTCGATGCCGCTGCAGCCGCCGATGCCCGCGAGCAGGAGCTCCATGGGGCGGGCGCCGAGTCCGAGGCCGCCCACGGCGGGGCTGCCATCGATCGCGACGACGCCGCCCGCTTCGGTCGTGGCGACGAAGTGGACGGCGTCGTTCTGGCGTTCGAGCGTTACGCGCATCGGGGGATGATCGCAGCGCGCCGCGCTCTCAGCAAGCCACCTTGGGTCGTGGAGCTATGCCTCCTGTGGCAGCGCCGAGGCCGGCTGCCACTCCTCCGAACCGGAGCGCGCGACCAGCACATCCGCCTCGAGTTCGCCGCGCTGGATCAGATCCCGGACTGTCGGCAGCGGCACCGGCCCGCGCGGCACACCACCCTTCGGCAGATAGAAGTAGGTCACCGAGGTCCGCTCGGCGACCTTGGCGGCGATCATCTTCCCCGCCTGACCGGCCCCGCCGGCGAGCAGCTTCCCGGCCTGTCCCGCCTGCCCCGCGAGCGCCTTGGTCGCCCCGGCCAGATGGCCTCCCGCGTTGGAGAGGAGTGCCTTGAGCCGCTCGCCATCATCGGTCTGGAAGGATTTGAGCGAGGTGGCGTCCACGTTGCCGGAGACATCGAACTCCAGGTACGGCGCCTTGGAGAAGCCGAGGAAGGGGGCGATGAGCACCGTGGGAAAGGCGAGGTAGGCGTTGTTGTAGTGCTTAACGGTCGCGTTGTAGTTCTCGCGGGTGCGCTGGATGTCGAG
>JBDTTN010000281.1:0-4387 GCA_039930625.1 Gemmatimonadota bacterium
CTGGACTTCGGGGTCGTGATTCGCGGCGTGCCGAATTCGGTCTCGCCCAACGATCCGATCAGGAGCGGGCGCTTCTACGTGAAGCACATCCTCAACCGGCAGGTCCAGCTGAAATTCACCCTGCCGACCCAGCTGCCGCGGGTGGCCGGCGGTGCGAACCTGGCGATCAGCTTCAGCGCCACCGACGCCGTGGCCCGGGGCACGGGTCCTACCAGTCTGCCGGTGACGTTCAATCCGAACAACACCCAGACCTTCACGCTCGTCTCCAGCGCCGATTTCTACATCAATCTCGGCGGCCGGGTGGCGCCGACCGCAGCGCAGGCGACTGGGAAGTACAGCGGCACCGTAGTCCTCACCTGCACCTTCTTCTAATCATGCGCCGCCTGCTGACCACCCTTCTCCTCGCGCTGGGCATGGCCCGCGTCGCGGGGGCTCAAGGCGTCATCGTCGCGCCGCACGCCGTCTATCTCGACCATCGCACCCGGAGCGCGTCGATCACGCTCTACAATCCCGGGTCGGATCCCGCCGAGGTGACGATCTCCTCATTTTTTGGATACCCGGTGACCGACTCGGTCGGCCACTTCATGCTGCAGACTCCCGATTCAGTGGATGCCTCGATGCCCTCGGCGACAGCCTGGATCGAAGCATTCCCGCGGCGCATGACCATCCCGCCCCTGCAGCGACAGACGGTGCGACTGCTGGCAAGGCCGCCGCAGGGGCTCGCCGACGGTGAGTACTGGTCGCGGGTCATGATCTCGGCCAAGGGCGGAGCGGTGCCGGTCACCGGCAATGATACCGCCGGAATTGCGATCGGCCTCACACTCGAGGTCCGCACAATCATCCCGCTCATCTACCGCAAGGGACAGCTGACGACCGGTATCGCGCTCTCCAATCTGCGTGCGCATGTCGTCGGCGATTCGCTGGAGGTCCGCGCCAGGCTCGAGCGGCAGGGAACCAGCGCCTACATCGGATCGGTCAAAGGCACGCTGCTCAACGAGCGCGGGACGCCAGTCGCCAACGTCCAGTTCCCAGTCGCGATCTATTACGACGCGGAGCCTGTCTTCATGCTTCCGCTCGCCGGACAGACCGCCGGCAGCTACCGGCTCCGTCTCGAGGTGGTCACCGATCGGAGCGATATCGCGCCGGAGCAGATACTGCGTGCCGCCGTGGCCCGTGACTCCATTCCGGTGACCCTGCCGTGACACCGTCCTGGAAGCGCGGAGCCGCGATCCTGCTGCTGTTCGCCCTCGCGAACCAGGGGGCCCGCAGCTCGGCACCAGCGACCGCACCGTACCAGCCATCAAGTGATTTCGTAACGACGAGCCGCGCCGGAGTCGGCGAGAGCGGAGTCTCCGCACGGTATGTTGCGGCGCACCGAATGCCCGCCGCCGGTCGGGCGCCCGCGCCCGCGACACACCCAGCAGTCGCCCGCTCGGCGCCACGCAACGACCGGACACCGGCCGCTCCTGGAGCCCGCACGAAGCACACCGAGCCCGCGGTCGCGACCGTCGAGCCCCGTGAGCCGGCCCGACCGAGCCTTTCGATCGTGGCGCTGGGTCACGCCGTGAACCAGAGCATCGAGCGGACGATCACCGCCGTCACCAGACTGGTGGCGATCTGGTCAGCCGACTCGCTCCCGCCGGTGACGGCCGGCCAGGATTCACAGCCTCCAGTCCGGCCGGTCGTGCCGGTGCGGACGTCCGCGCCGAACAAGCAGACGATCAATCAGGCGGCAGCGGCTGAACCGATTCTCATCGAACTGCAGCTGGGACGGATCGCCACCCGTACGGTTGAGGCCTATCGTATGGGTGACCAGGCCCTCGTGCCGATCAGCGTCTTCTTCGAGCTGGCGGAGATCCGCTCGAACCGCCGCGCCGACGGCACCATCGAAGCGATGGTCCAGCCGGGGAATGTGCCGCTGGTTCTTGAACCCGCAAGTCGCACCCTCCGCCTGGGCAAGGAGAAGACCTCCCTTTCCTCCGACCAGCTGGTCTCCACCGACCACGACATCTACGTCAGCACCAAGGTGCTGGCGCGCGCGTTCAACCTGGAATGGGACGTGAGCTGGCCCGACCTGCAGGTGGCGGTGCTCGAGCCGGGGAGCCTGCCGGTGGCCCGCCGCATCCGTCGCGAGTCGCTGCTCCGCTCGCAGCTGCTCAGCTCAACTTCGCCGGAGTACAGCGGCCTCCGCATGGGTCTCGAACGCTCGCGCCTCAAGGGACTGGTACTGGACTATTCGGTGCTCACGCCGACCACCGGCCTCGGCGCCGGGGCCTATTCGACCGGGCTCGGATTCGATCTGTTCGGGGGCGCTCTTTCGCTGGGACTGCAGAGCCAGAACGGGACCGGGCGTGGGCCTCGCACGGAGGCCTCGTGGACGGGGATCTGGCGCGAGAGCCCGTGGCTGTCTCAGGTGCAGCTCGGCGACGGGATCAGCACCGGCCCGCGGTCGCGGTCGCTGCGCGGCGCGTCGATCTCCAACAGCCCCTACGTTCGGCCCTCCATTCTCGGCAATGTGCCTTTCAATGGCCAGCTCGGCGCAGGATGGACGGTGGAAGCCTACCGTGGCGGCCGGCTGATCGGCTTCGACTCGGTCAATGCGCTCGGGCAGTACTCATTCGATGTGCCGGTGCAGTACGGCGAGAACCCGCTGGACTTCGTCGCCTACGGCCCCTTCGGCGAGGTACGGGAGTTCAATCAGACCTATCGGCTGCGCAGCGAAGGGCTGCCGGCTCGGCGATTCGAGTATGGCCTCTCCGCCGGCGAGTGCCGTACCACTCGCTGCAGCGCGACCGGCAATCTCGATCTGCGCTATGGCATCAGCACGCGCCTGACAGCGCGGGCGGGGCTCGACCAGTTCTGGCGCGACAGTCTGGGCAGCCTTACGCATCCGTACGTCGGCCTGCTCGGCAGCGTCACCAACGCGATCACCGTCGAGGCTGAGGCGGTCGGGAGCGCGGTGCTCCGCGGTGCGATCCGCTACGAGCCTTCCGTGAATCTGTCGGTGCAGGCCGAGGCACATCGCTTTGCGCGGGGGCTCAAGGACCCGATCCTGACTCCCGAGGGCCGGCTGAGCCAGACGACTTTGTCCGCATTCTTCCGCCCGGTCAGCCGCATGGGCGGCACCTACCTCGAGGCGAGCCTCGATCAGGTGCATGCCATCGGCAGCGACATCACCAGCGGCCGGCTCGGGGCATCGTTCCAGGTCGCGGAGATCCGGGTCATCCCGGCGGTGCGATTCCAGCATCAGAGCGCCACCGGTGGTGCGGCGTTCGATCAGACCTTCCTCGGCGTCAATACTTTTGTGCTCCCCCAGCCGTCGCTCGGCAAGGTGCTCGGCAGCATGACCGCGCGCACCACCCTCGAATTCGAGCGCGGCGCGGGGGCCGCCAGCGCATCCGCTTTTCTGGGTCTGCCGCTCATGCGCGGGCTCCGCGCGGAGTCCGGCGTCACCTGGTTCCGCGGCAGCCGCGGCCCGGGCTTCTCGCTGCTGATCGCTGCCGAACTGCCGAGTGTCCGATCCTATACTACTGTGACCGCCGGTGGCGGAACCAGGGCGATGGGCAGCCAATACACCACTGGCTCCGCGATCTACAACCCATCACGGGGCAGCGTGGATTTCTCGGGCAGCTCGGCGCTTTCGCGGGGCGGGGTGACCGGCAGGGTGTTCCTCGATGCGAATGGAAACGGGAAGTTCGATGCCGATGAGCAGCCGCTGCAAGGAGTCCGGGTGGTCGTCGGACCGACCTTCGCCTTCTCCAGCGCCAACGGATCCTACAGCGTCTGGGATGTGCTGCCCTACGAACCGATCCCGGTGACGGTGGACTCCGCCACGCTCGCCTCGCCGCTCTGGGTTCCGGCATTCGCCGCGACCATGATCGAGCCGGCGCCGAATCGCTACCGTCGCCTCGACATCCCGGTGCTCCCGGGCGGAGTAATCGAGGGGCGGGTTGTGAGGGCGGCTGGCAGCGGCATGACGGGAGGCATCGTCCTGGTGCTCAGCCACCGGCAGAGTGGGGAGCGGAGACTGGTCACCACCTTTGGAGATGGGAGCTTCTACGCGATCGGCATGCGGCCCGGCGCCTGGGAACTGATCGTAGACCCGAAGTGCCTCAGCCTGCTGCACTCAACGGCCGATGCCCTGCACTTCGCCATCGCACCGAGCGTGGAAGGTACCTCGGTGGAAGGGCTGCAGGTCGAGTTGCGCTGAGCCCGCCGGGATCGATCGGAAAGCAAACAACCCCGCATTGAGCGGGGTTGTTTGTTTCCGGCCAGGGCGGGGAGCCCTGACCTGCTGGGCAAGCCGTTGGTACTGCACAGAAGGCCGTAAGGAAGGATCGGCCTGCCCCATCTGGTTAGACCGCCGACCTAGTTGCGGTCGTGGTCG
>JBDTTN010000282.1:0-4387 GCA_039930625.1 Gemmatimonadota bacterium
CCTGGTCGGCGTAGGTGAGGACGTCGGTGGTGGAGGTCTGCGGATCGCGCGTGGTAGTGACGCCGTAGGCGAGATTGGCGAGGTACTTCCAGACCTGGGTCGCGTGTACTCCAAAGGCCGGCCATGGGTGCGCATGAATGTCGACCAATCCCGGCATGATCGTCTTGCCGCTGAGATCGATGACCTTGGCGCCCGTCGGTCGCGCGCAGCCTGTGGCCGCGACGCAGACTATGCGGTTGTCGGTGATGACAACATCGCCATGCTCGATGAGTTCATCCCCCTTCATGCTGATGATCCGGGCTCCCGCAAGCACCACCGTCCCGCGCGGGACGTCGCGCGGCACCGTCACGGCGATGTCGAGCCGAGTCGCCTCGTAGGCGGGCACCTTGGCCAGAGAGTCGACACGGGCCTTGGCGGCGGAGTCCGCCTTGGTGCCGAGGGACTTGAGCGAGTCGGCCCGGAGCGAGTCGACCACGCCCTTCACCTTGGCCAGCGAGTCGGCGCGGGCAATCTCGTAGCGGAAGAAGCTGCGGCCGAGCGCCCAGGTGACGCTGCGGCCATCGGCGGCCCAGCCGATGAAGTCTCCGCCCACTTTCGTGAGGCGCTTCGCCGGAAAGACGGCCGCCGCGGGGTCGGCGATGTTGATGGAGAGCGGCAGCTGCCCCGTCATCGGCAGGTTGACGAGGTAGACGTAATTATTCACCAGTGCGAGCACCTGCTGGCTGTCGGGTGCAATCAGGATCTCGTCCGCCGTGTTGGGCTCCGCGCCGGGTGAGTTGACGGTGAAGCCGGTAATCTTGATGACCGCGCGCCGGTCGGTGCCGTCGAAGCGCATCGAGAGCAGCCCCTCACCGGAGTCGTAGAGGTAGATGCGGTTCGGATCGCGGGAGAAATGCGGCCGGCCGCTGGGATTCACCGGACCCACCCGTTGCACGGCGCCACCCTTCGCCGGAAACCAGACCAGGTCGTACCCGGGGCCGAAGCCTTCGCGGATGCGCGCTTCTCGCGGCCCCCTGAGAGCCACGATGCGTTGCCCGTCCGGGGACCAGGCTGGATACATGTAGAAGGCGGGAGCGGTGACCAGGCGCTGTGGCTTGCCGCCGGCGGAACTCACCGCGTCGATATACCCGCCCTCATTGCCCCACGTGATGTACGCGATCGACTTTCCATCGGGGGACCAGGCGGGGTGCTGCTCGTGCACCGTGTCGCTCGTCAGGCGCCGCGGCTTCCCGTTGGGCAGGTCCAGGCGATACAGCCTGTCGAGTGCAGTGAAGGCGAGGCTCCTGCCATCCGGGGAGAGAGCGACGTCACGGACCTGCTTCGACAGGATGTCACCGGTGTCGGCGCGATAGGGAAACTGCACCAGCGGGCCCAGGTCCAGATTCACCTCCGCGGTGAAGGGGATCTCGGTCGCGGTTGTATCGCTGAGCGAGAGCTTCCAGATCTTGCCGCCCCACGTCGTCACCAGCGCTCTGCTGTCCGGCGTGAAGGAAGAGCCGGGCATCAGGTCGCGGGTGAAGCGCGACTCCTGATCGTCCCGCTGCACCGGATAGCGCAGCCAGCGCTCGTCGCCGCTGGTCAGGTCTCGGAGCCGGAGGCCCGTCTCGGCGTCATGCCGCACGCCGTAGACCAGCCAGTGTCCGTCCGGGGAAAGAATCGGCCGCATCGCGCTGCCGTAAACGTCGGTCTGTGGGAAGATCTTTCCATTGGAACGGTCGAGGATCGCGAGCTGCCATTGGGTGATGTCGATGTTGTACCCGAAGCCACCGCGCTTGCGGGCATACCAGAGATAGCGCCCGTCCGGCCCGAAGGCCGCCCCCATGCTGTTGATATTCGTGCCTCGACCGGTGCCGAGTGCGCCCGTGCCCTTGTCGTCCTTGGTCAGGCTGATGCCGGGACCGCCGTCCTTGTGAAACAGCCACAGTTGATAGCTGCTCCCGAGCGGTGCGTTGGTACGAGAGACGACGATATACTGGCCGTCCGGTGTCCACTCGGGTGAGGCGTAGAGATTGTTGTCGGCCTTGCTCACGGCGGTGGTTTTGCTGCCGTCGGGGTCCATCGTCCACACGTTCTCGCCGCCATCGCGGTCGCTCAGGAAGACGATCCGCTTGCCATCCGGGGACCAGCGCGGCTGGGAATCGAAGGCGCGCCCGTGAGTGATGGGCGTCGCGCGCCCACCGGCGATCGGCAGGGTGTAGATGTCGCCGCTCAGCTCAAAGGCGATGGTCTGGCCGTCGGGAGAGACGTCGAGGGATATCCAGGTGCCCTCGTCGGTCTCGAAGGAGATGGTGCGGGTCGTCGCGAGAGGGAGGCTGTCGGTCTTCTTCCGGGTGGTGTCGCCGTGAAACGCGGCGATGAGCGCCAACGAATGAATCAGCATCAGGACTCCGGCAGTGGGAGGAGCCGGTTACCCCGGCCCGGGCGAAGCTGCACCGGCGAAGCGATTGCACGGCCGACGAGATCAAGCCTCGCCGCCTTGCGAGCAGCGAAAAGCAAGTAGCAGCCGATGGGGACGAAGGTTTCGACGTACGCGACCAGGCTGGATCCTGGTTTCAATTCATTCCCAAGCCACGTTAAACCCTGCAACGCCACGAGATCCCACCCCGCGGCGACATCGCTAAGGCCGGTGTTACTCCAACCCGGCGAGGTTGAACATCGTGCGGAACGCGCGGAAGACTTCACGATAGTCCTCGTGCCGGAACAACACTGTGCGGGGGCCAGCACGTGTGAACCCTGGCACCATCGCAGCATGATCGGCCTCGACCGTCATGGCGAAGTCGACTTCGATGGTGACCGGAGCAGGCACCACATACGGGCGAGTGGCCGGCCCGGTCCGATGCGTGCTCACGACATCCCGCATCGCATCCCGGATCATGCCGCAGGCCAGCTCCGGTGCCACGCTGCGGGCCGAGTGGCGACTCACCGCCTCCTTCACGGCCACGGTCCGGATGCTGTCGCCGAGCAGTGAGCGCGCCTCTCCGGCAATCGCGTCATCGCCCGAAACGAGTGCGACGGGCACGCCGAAGGCTCCGGCGAGCGCGGCGTTGATGCCGAGCTCACCAACCGAGGTGCCGTTCAGGCGGACATCGAGGATCCGGCCGGTGTAGGTGTGGTCGAGAATCGCCTTGATGGTACCGGCCTTGGCGTGGTAGCCGATGAAGCCGGCGAGATCCCACTCTCTGTCGATGCCTTCCATCATCGACCAGGTCTTCGGCCCGCCGGAGATGAGTTCCGCAGCGGGATGCAGTTCCTCGGCGAGGAGATTCCGCATGGTCCAGTGGCTGTCGTTCACCAGGATCTTCGTGGCGCCACCGGCGAGCGCTCCCTCGATGGCGGCATTGGCCTCGAGGGTCATCAGGCGGCGGAAGCGGGCATACTCGCCCGCGCAGCGGGGGTCGATCGGATTGGTCTGGTCCTCATGGACCACGCCGGCGATGCCTTCCATGTCCACGGACAGGTAGATGCGCATGGCGGACAAGGTAGCGCGCATCGGTGCTGCTGGCCAATCTGCTCTCGGTCAGGGCGGTCGCACAGTTAACGTCTGTCCCTCCTCCACAACAACCATGCCGGTGAAGCTGCCCTCGATGCCAGTTCCCTGGACCAGGATCGAGTCGCCGCGCACGGTGATCGCCGGCCGTTGCGCCAGGCCCGCGAAGCGCACGCGGCGGATCCCGTTGAAGAGGGGATGCGCGCCGGCGGGACTCGTCAGGGACCATTGATCCAGCACCTCGAGATGCCCGCGATCGCCGCCGAGTTTGAGTTGCCGCTGGTGCAATACCTCGCCGTCCGCGAGCGGCGTCAGGTTCCACGGATCGAACTGCTGGGGCCAGAGCGGGGACCCGACCGGCAGCTCGATGATGAGTTGCCAGCCTGGGCGGGCGAGGAAGTCGCGGCGGAGTGCGGCGCGGGTCGTAAGCACGCTGGCGGTCTCCCTTCCCGCCAGCGCGGCCACCGAATCCCGCTGCCGGAGAGTGAAGTCGGCGCGGCAGCTGATTGGTCGCACCGCTTGGCTCAGCAACGCGTCGAGGGTGAGGCTGCTGTCGGCCGCGAGTTCCTCAGTCCAGCCTGGCCGCAGCCGGTCGAGCAGGAAGGCCTGGGCCGGGCCGACCGCGTAGGCGCGCAGCCGGACTCCGTCCGGTCCGAAGCCGGCTCGGGGGATCAGCGAGTCGATCGGGGCGCCGCTGGCGCGCCACTCGATCCAGGTCGCGAGTCCCTCGTTGAGATCGTTGCCGCGCTCATAGGCCATCGGCTCCGCGCCGAGCAATTGGGCCCGCTCCTCCCGCAGGGCGGCCGCGCGCGATGCCCAGCAGGCGAAAGGCGCCCCGGGGAGCAGTGCCTGACGGAACGCCTCCGTCTCCAGCCGCTGGAGTCGTTGGGCCGCGGAGTC
>JBDTTN010000283.1:0-4368 GCA_039930625.1 Gemmatimonadota bacterium
ATCAACCGGGGCTGGTCCTGCTGCTCTGCAGCGACGGCCTCACCAAGCATGTGACCGATGAGGAGATCGCCTCGGAGATCAGCGGGATGACCTCCGCCGAGCAGCTGTGTCACACGCTGCTCAACCGGGCGCTGGATGGCGGCGGCAGCGACAACATCACCGTGCTGGTGGCCCGGGCGCTGCGCCATCGCGGAGTGGCGTGAGACGTCTCAGGCACCTCGCCGCGGCCGGAACCCTCGCGCTGCTGCTTCCGGGCGCGCATCGAGCACTCCCGCGTTCCGAGTTGATCATCCCCAACGACAACCGGATCCCGACGGGCCACCGGCACGGCGACACGCTCGACATCCACCTCGAGGTCCGCATGGGCCTCTGGTACCCCGAGGCGGATAGCGGCCCGGCCATCGAGGTGGCAGCCTTCGCCGAGGCCGGTAAGGCGCCCGAGATTCCGGGACCCCTGATCCGGGTGCCGACCGGGACTCTCATCGTTGCCACCGTGACCAACGCGCTCCCCGACTCGACCATCTCTGTCCATGGCCTCCTCACGCATCCCGGTGCGTGGGGGGACAGCCTGATCCTCCATCCGGGGGAAACCCGGGAAGTACGCTTCGCCGCCGGCACGCCCGGGACCTACCTGTACCTGGCCGTGCTGGGGAAGCACTCGCCTGACAAAAAAATTGACAACGAGCGGGAGCAGTTGTCCGGTGGCTTCATCGTCGATCCACCGGGCCCAGTGGCCCCGGACCGGATCCTGATGATCAACATCTGGGGGAACCGGGTCGACTCCACCGATTTCCGCTTCATGGATTACCGGAATGCGCTCACCATCAATGGCCGGTCATGGCCATATACCGAGCGTCTCGAGGCCACGACGGGAGACACGGTGCGCTGGCGGGTCATCAACGGCAGTGGGCGCACGCATCCCATGCACCTGCACGGGTTCTACTTCCAGACGGAGGCCAGGGGCAACGGCGTCGCGGACACGCTGTACGTTCCGGAGGACCGGCATCAGGCGGTCACCGAGCAGATGCTGCCATTCACGACGCTGGCGCTGCACTTCGTTCCCGACCGGCCGGGCAACTGGCTCTTCCATTGTCATGTCACCGCCCATGTCGTGCCCCAGTCCCGGCTGAGCAAGCCGGCGCCGGGAAGTCATGACGGCATGCTGCACGACGCCCGGCTGCATATGGCCGGCCTGGTGATGGGTCTGACCGTCCACCCGGGCGCCGACTGGGTCGAACCGGTGCGTGTTGGGGCGCGCCGGCTGCGCCTGTTCGTGCAGGAAGGGACGCCGCGGCGCCGCGCGCCCAGGGCGATGGGGTTCGTGCTGCAGCGCGGCCCCGCCGCGCCCCGGCGCGACTCCGTGGAGACTCCCGGGTCACTGCTCGTCGTCACTCGGGGCCAGCCGACCGACATCGTCGTGACCAACCGGCTCGGCGAACCGGCGGCGATCCACTGGCATGGGATCGAGCTGCAGAGCTACGCCGACGGGGTCGCCGGGTGGAGCGGGGCGGGGCAGCAGCTTGCCCCCTCGATCGTGCCAGGTGATTCGTTCACTGCGCATCTCACTCTGCCGCGCGCCGGCACCTTCATTTATCACACCCACATGAATGACCTCGAGCAGCTGACGTCGGGGCTGTACGGCCCCATCGTCGTCCTCGAGCCGGGCCAGCGATTCGATCCCCGCCGCGATCATCTGTTCGTGGCGGGGTGGGATGGCTTCGCCGCGATACCGCACATCCTGATCAACGGCGACTCGCTTCCCGCCCCGCTGGAACTCGCCTCCGGTGTCGTCCACCGCCTGCGCTTCATCAACATCGGAGTGGGTGGCGCGGTTCCCTTTGCGATCTACCGCGACAGCGCGCTGACGACCTGGCGGCGGCTGGCCAAGGATGGCGCCGACCTCCCGACGCGTGTCGCCACCGTGGTCGCCGCCCGGCAGAGCGTCGAGGTGGGGGAGACCTACGACTTCGAGTTCGCCCCCGAACGCGGCGAGTATCGTCTGCTGGCCGGCAGTTCGGCTCAGCCATTCTTCGTGCAGCGGTTCGTGGTGCGATGACCGCCGGACCATGCTCAGGCAGAAGCAGGGCGAGAGACTCCCATGGTTGATGCCCTGTCTGGCCTGAAGACGGCTCTCGCCGACCGCTATCAACTGGAGCGCGAGCTGGGCCACGGCGGCATGGCGACCGTGTACCTCGCGCACGACTTGAAGCACGACCGGAAGGTGGCCGTGAAGGTGCTGCGCCCCGAGCTGGCCGCAGTGATCGGCGCTGAGCGGTTCCTGGCGGAGATCAAGACCACGGCGAACCTGCAGCATCCGCACATTCTCGGACTGTTCGACTCGGGGCAGGTGGACGGGACGGTGTTCTACGTGATGCCGTTCGTGGATGGCGAATCGCTGCGCGATCGCCTGACACGGGAGAAGCAGCTCCCGATCGAGGATGCGGTTCGGATCAGCCGGGAAGTCGCCGATGCGCTGCAGTATGCCCATGCCCAGGGCGTGATCCACCGCGACATCAAGCCGGAGAACATCCTGCTGCATGGCGGCCACGCCCTCGTGGCCGATTTCGGCATCGCGCTCGCGGCGGCGACCACCGCCGGCACCCGGATGACCGAGACCGGGATGTCACTTGGCACGCCGACCTACATGAGTCCCGAGCAGGCGATGGGCGAGCGCAATCTCGACGCGCGCACCGACATCTACGCCCTGGGCTGCGTCACCTACGAGGCGCTGGTCGGCGAGCCGCCCTTCACCGGCCCCACCGCCCAGGCGATCGTGGCCAAGGTGATGACCGCGACACCCGAGTCGCTCACCACCCTCCGCAGGACGGTGCCGCCAGCGGTGGCGCGCGCAGTGCACCGCGCCATCGAGAAGCTGCCCGCCGACCGTTTCCCGACCGCCGCCGCGTTCGGAGCCGCACTGAGCGGCGAGGGCGGGACGCACAGCTGGCCCGCCGAGCCGGTGGCGCAGCGCGCGGCGCCAGGACGCCGCTGGCCCCTCGCGCTGGTCGCGCTGCTGGTGGCGAGCGCGGCGTACGGCATCGGGCGGCGGAGCGGAAGCGCCGTGGCGGGCCCGTCGGTCTTCGACGCGGCGCTGCCTGACACGGCGCCGATGAGTTTCGCCGCCTCCACCTCGACCTCGTCCTACGGCGTTCCGCTCCGGAATCTGTCCGTCGCTCCCTCCGGGGAGTTTGCGGTCTACACCGCCAGGCAGGGCGACTCCACCATGCTCTGGTACCGGAGCCTCAGGGACGCCACCGTCCACCCCATAACCGGCACGCGCGGGGCAACCGCACCGCGCATCTCCCCCGATGGACAGCAGATCGCCTTCCTGCGCGGGGACCGCGTCATGCTGGTCCCCCTCGGCGGTGGCGAAGCCCGCATGCTGCTGGATGCCAACAGCACCGCGCTCCTGCAGTGGAGTTCCGCCAACCAGGTGATCACCTCCGATGCCGATGGCAACCGCTTCAGCTGGCTCGATCCTGGCGGGGGCGCTCCGCGCTCCAAGCCCATTCCGCGCTGTTCCTTCGGCGAGAATGTCCCGGGCACCAGCCTGCTGATCTGTTCCTACAATCGCAGCGCTTTGGTGATCGATCCTGATTCGGGCACGCGCTGGGCCATCCGCTCCGCCCGGCCGGACGGGAAGGCGGGGAGCCTGCTCGCGGGATCGGCCTTCCGCGTCGTGGACCAGCACTACCTGGTCTACCTCGCGGTGGACGGCACCCTGACCGCCGCACGGTATGACCCCGCCACCCGCCTCGCCGGGCGGGCGGTTTCGCTGCTGGGCGGATTGCGCCGCGAAGGGATCGGGGAGGGGCAGTTCGACTTCACCACCGACGGCAGCCTCCTCTTCGCGCCCGGGGTGGATGCGACGATCGGCCGGATCGTGAGTCTGAAACCCGGTGGTACGCCACAGCTGCTGCCGGTCGAAGGCGCGGACTTCCAGCGTTACGACCTGAGCCGGGACCGGCGCTGGCTCGCCGCATCGGTACAGGGCCCGGAGGCGAACGAGTTGCGGATCTACGATCTGCGGGACGGCCAGCACTTCAGCTGGATTCGCGGAGAGCTGGTCCGCCACCCGCTCTGGAGCGCCGATGGGGAGCAACTGCTCTTCGCGGTGCGCGATTCCACCCGATGGAGCATTCTCCGCGGGGCGCCCAGTTCCGGCGCGCGCCCCGATACCGTCGCCAGCATGGCCTACGATCCGGGGAATCCCGACCCCACCGACTGGCACGACGATCATCTCGCCGTGGGGCAGGACTGGGGATCATCGATCGCCACCCGGTTCGATCCGGGTGCGGCCCACCCGAGCTTCGACACCGTGCTCACCGGCGCCCGGTTCGCGTCGCTGTCGCCTAACGGAAAGCTGAT
>JBDTTN010000284.1:0-4361 GCA_039930625.1 Gemmatimonadota bacterium
TGGCGCACGTGAAGACCGCCCGAGCCCGGCACAAGATCAAGGCCTGGATCCGGCATCAGGAGGACCAGGAGGCGCAGGAACTGGGCAAGGAACTGCTGGCCCGCGAGACCAAACGCCGGCGGCTCGCGACCCCCGAGAGCGAGCAGCTCCGTCGCGCGGCGGAATCGCTCGGGCTCGCCGATGCCCGGCTGTTCGAGGTGGCGCTCGGCCGCGGCGATGTGAGCGTCATGCAGGGGATCAAGGCGCTCTTCCCCGACGTCGCCGCGGACGATCTCCAGGATCCGAAACCGGGGGTCATCGGCCGGGTGATCGACCGGCTCCGCCTTGGCTCGGGCATCCGGATTCAGGGACTGTCCGGACTGATGGTACGCTACGCCCAGTGCTGCCAGCCGGTGCCGGGAGATGCGGTGGTCGGATACGTCAGCCAGGGCCGGGGCATCTCGATTCATCGTGCCGACTGCCCCAATCTGCTGACGCTGACCGGCGATGGACGCAGGGTCGAGATCGACTGGCAGGAGTCGAAGGGCGAGGCGTTTGCGGTGCGGCTCGCCGTCAGCGGCGAGGATCGCCGCGGCCTCTATGCCGACGTCATGCAGTCGATCAGCCAGTCAGGCACCAATGTGAAGGCGGCGGAGCTCGCCACCAAGGACGGGACCGTCTTCAGTACCATCGTGGTCGAGGTGGACAATCGTGCCCACCTGGCGAAGGTCATCAAGGCGATTCGCAAGGTGAAAGGCATCACCGATGTCGAGCGCCGCGAAGGACCGACTCCGAATCCCTCCAGCTGAGCTCCATGACCGGACACTGGCTCCTCAAGACCGAACCATCGACCTATTCCTTCGATCGGCTCGTCGCCGAAAAGCGGGCGGTATGGGACGGCGTGCGTAACAATCTCGCGCTGATCCACCTGCGCGCCATGAAGCCGGGTGATCGCCTCCTGATCTACCACTCCGGCGCGGAGAAGGCCGTCGTCGGCACTGCGAAGGTCGCCGCGGCCGCCTATCCCGATCCCAAGGGAACCGACCCGAAGCACGTCGTCGTCGACGTCACCCCGGACAGCCGGCTTGCCGAGCCGGTCTCCCTTGCCACCCTGAAGTCCGATCCCGCCCTGACCGAGTTGCCTCTAATCCGGAACTCGCGCCTCTCCGCGATGCCGGTGAGCGCGGAGCAGTGGAAGCGGATCCTGGCCCTGGCCTCCCGAACATAGGCCGAAGTCAGTATATTGGGGCCGCCATGTCGAGCCCCTCTTTCCAGGTCATCGCCCCCTTCGATCCCGCCGGCGACCAGCCCCGGGCCATCGCCCAGCTGTCCGAGGGACTATTGCAGGGCGAGAAATACCAGACCCTGCTCGGGGTGACCGGTTCCGGCAAGACGATGACGCTGGCGCATGTCATCGCGAATTACGGCAAGCCGACCCTCGTACTCTCCCACAACAAGACCCTGGCGGCCCAGCTCTACGGTGAGCTGCGCCAGTTCCTGCCCAACAACGCCGTCGAGTACTTCGTCTCGTACTACGACTACTACCAGCCCGAAGCCTACGTCCCGACCACCGACGTCTACATCGAGAAGGATGCGTCGATCAACGCGGACATCGAGAGTCTCCGGCTCCGGGCCACCTCCAGTCTCATGGAGCGTGAGGACGTGGTGATCGTCGCGACGGTCAGCGCCATCTACGGCCTCGGCGATCCGGTCGAGTATCGCAAGCTGCTGGTTACCGTGGAGAAGGGGGAGCAGAAGGGGCGTGACAGCCTGCTCTCCGACCTGGTGCGGATCCAGTACGCGCGGAATGACGTCAGTTTCGAACAGGGGACCTTCCGGGTGCGCGGCGATACCGTCGAGATCTTCCCGGCCTACGCGGAGCAGGCGGTGCGGGTGGAGTTCTGGGGCGACACCGTCGAGCGTATCAGCCGGATCGATCCGCTGACGGGTAAAGTCACCGCATCTCTGGATCGAAGCGCCATCTACCCCGCGAAGCACTTCGTCACCCAGCGTCCGGCCATCGAGCGGGCGGTCAAGCTGATCCGGGCCGAGCTGGCCGAGCGGCTGCCGCTGCTGCGCGGGGCAGGGAAGCTGCTGGAGGCGCAGCGGCTCGAGTCGAGGACAACGTTCGATATCGAGATGATGCTGGAAGTCGGGACCTGCGCCGGTATCGAGAACTATTCGCGGCACTTCTCCGGGCGGAAGGAGGGCGAGCGCCCCGCCTGCCTGCTCGACTACTTCCCGGCGGAATTTCTCTGCGTTGCCGACGAATCGCATGTCACGTTGCCGCAGATCGGCGGCATGTTCAACGGCGACCGCGCCCGCAAGGAGACCCTGGTCGAGTACGGCTTCCGGCTGCCTTCCGCGCTGGACAACCGACCGCTCCACTTCGACGAGTTCATCAGCATCATCCCTCAGATGCTTGCGGTCTCCGCCACGCCGGGGGAGCTCGAGCTGCGACTCTCGAACGGACATGTCGCCGAGCAGATTATCCGGCCCACCGGCCTGATCGACCCGGAGGTGATGATCCGGCCCGTGAAGGGCCAGGTCGACGATCTGCTCGGCGAGATCCGCGAGCGCGCCAGGAAGCGGGAACGGGTCCTCGTCACCACCCTGACCAAGCGGATGGCGGAGGATCTCACCGACTACCTGCAGCAGACCGGGGTGCGCGTCCGCTACCTGCATTCGGACATCGATGCGATCGAGCGGATGGAAATCCTTCGCGGGCTGCGGCTCGGGGAATTCGACGTGCTGGTGGGGATCAACCTGCTGCGCGAGGGGCTCGATCTCCCGGAGGTCTCGCTCGTCGCCATCCTCGATGCCGACCAGGAGGGGTTCCTCCGCTCCGATCGCTCGCTCATCCAGACGGTGGGACGCGCGGCGCGCCACATCAATGGCAAGGCGATTCTCTACGCCGACCGGATGACCGGCTCCATGGAGCGTGCGCTCGCCGAGATGAACCGGCGCCGCACCATCCAGGTGGCCTACAACCTGGAGCACGGGATCACCCCGCGGTCGATCATCAAGTCGCTGGAAGAGGTGAGGCTCACCACCCGGGTCGCGGACGCGCGCAGCGAAAAGGTCGAGAAGCAGCAGGAGAAGCTGGTCGAGCTCGACTTCCGGGATCCGGCCAAGCGGGCGCAGACCATCGCGGCGCTGGAGCGCCAGATGAAGGAAGCCGCTGCGAACCTCGAATTCGAGATGGCGGCGCTGCTCCGAGACCAGATCAACGAGCTTCGCGCGCTGGATGCTCCCGATGTGTCCCGTGGCGGCGCCGCGCCTCCGCGGGCCAGAAGGCGGGCATGATCCGTCGCCTCACCGAGCCCGAGCTGATCGCCGAGGGCGAGTCGCTCGGCCGGCTGCTGGCTCCGCAGTCGATCGTCGCGCTTGAAGGGGAACTCGGGGCCGGCAAGACCACATTCGCGCAGGCGGTCGCCCGCGGGCTCGGTGTTCTCGCGCCGGCATCGAGTCCGACCTACGGTCTGGTGCACCGCTATGAAGGCCGGCGGGGACCGGTCTTCCACCTCGACTGTTACCGCCTGAAGCGCCCCGACGAAGCCGCCGACCTCGACTGGGAGACGCTCCTCGCCGAGGGCGATGCCGTCCTCGTCGAATGGCCGGAGCGTGCCGGACCATGGTTGCCGCGACCGACCCGTCGCATCCGATTCCTGCATCTGCCGGACGAATTATTGCGCGGCATGGAGGAGCTCGACTGATGTGGCTGGCCATCGATACCGCGACCGACCAGGCCTCCGTGGCGCTGGGGCTACCGGGGCAGCTTCTTGCACGGGAGACGATCGCCGGTGCCCGGAAGCATGCGGCTGCGCTGCTGCCGGCGATCGAGTCCTGCCTCACACAACTCGGGGCCGGATACGGGGAGATTGAAGGTGTAGTGCTGGCGGACGGACCGGGCAGCTTCACCGGCCTCCGGGTCGGCGCCTCAGTGGCCAAGGCGCTGATCCGCGCCCGACCGATGCCGCTGTGGGTGGCGCCGTCGCTGCTGGCCACTGCGGCGGGTGCCGGTGCGTGGGATGGGGAAACCGTCCTCGCGGTCAGCAACGCGCTCCGTGGCGAACTCTTCGCGGCGGCCTATCGCTTCCGTCCCGGCCGCGTCGAAACGGTGTTGCTGCCATCGGTCCTCACCCCGGATCAGATCGCTGGGCGGGTCGCGGGCAGCTACCGGCTGACCGGACCTTCCGCCGCGACCCTGGGCGGGCAGCCGAGCTGGCCCGACGCCGGCGAGCTGATCCGCCTGATCGGAGTGGCTGGCGGCGTGCGAGCGGTGCCTGACGCGGCCCGCTGGGAGCCGGAATATGGCCGCCCTGCGGAGGCGCAGGTGAAGTGGGAGCGGGAGCATGGACGACCCCTGGCAGATCCGGCGC
>JBDTTN010000285.1:0-4360 GCA_039930625.1 Gemmatimonadota bacterium
CAGGATGGCGATGACCGTCGGCATGTCGGCACCGCCGATCGGGATGATCAGCAGCACGCCGAAAACCAGCGCGAGTGCGATGATCGCCGGAAAGAGCTGCGGCGCCCAGCTGGCGGTAGGATGCAGCACCAGGGCTCCGCCCAGTGACACGGCGATGCAGAGGAGCAGGAGGTTGATCAGGTTCTGCCCGGGGTAGGTCACCGGCCGCTGCGGAATCCACTTCACTTCCTGCAGCTTGCCGGCCGCCATCAGGCTGCCGGTGAAGGTCAGGAAGCCGAGGATGATCTCGATGATGATCGCGATCATCCGGAAGGCGGTGAGATTCTCCGGTCCCTCCGAAAACCACAGGTAGTACTTGGCGGTGCCCACCAGCCCCGCCGCAAGACCACCAAAGGCATGCGACAGGGCGGTCCGCTGCGGCACCGCGGTCAGCGGCACCCGCGCGAGCGGGATGCCCACAGCGAAGCCGGCGATGATCGGCAGGATGACCCAGAGATGGGTGACGACCGCGGGCTGGATCCAGGTGACGAGCACGGCAATCGTCATCCCTGCCACGCCGGCGTAGACACCCTTCCTGGCTGTCGCCGGGGTGTTCATCCAATGCAGCGCGAAGATGAACAGCCCCGTGGCGAGGATGTACGCCAGCTGGGTGATGGCGTGCATCATGGCTTGCCTCCCGGCCGCTTCTCATCGGTCTTGAACATCTTCAGCATGCGATCGGTGATCATGAAGCCGCTGACGATGTTGGTCATCGAGGCGAAGAGTGCGATCGCACCCAGCACCTTGATCACGACGGGGAAGTCGCCGCCGGCCACCAGGATCGATCCGACCACCGCGATGGCGGAGATGGCATTGGTGATCGACATCAGCGGGGTGTGGAGCAGCCGCGAGACCCGGCGGATGACTCCCATCCCGATGAAGGATGCCAGGACGAAGACGAAGAGCAGTCCCCAGAAGTCGACCGCGGGCAGGGTATGGGTGCCGGCGCCAGCGGAGTCCGCCGCGGCCTGCGCCAGAAGGATGGAGCTCATCGTCCGCCTGCCTTGTCGAGTGCCTCTCGGGTCCGCGCGTGCTTCACTTCGCCCGCGTGGGTGATCACTGCGCCCTGCTGGATGTCGTCGTTGAAGTCGAGCTGGAAGCTCTTGTCCTTCGTGAATGCCTGCAGGAACGCCGTGAGATTCCGGGAGAAGAGCAGGCTCGCGTGAAACGGCATCGTGGCGGGCAGATTGAGCGGAGCGATGATCGTCACGCCTCCCACCGTCGTGGTCTCGCCCAGCACCGAGAGTTCGCAGTTGCCGCCGCCATCGGCGCCGAGATCGACGATCACCGAGCCGGGCTTCATTCCGCGTACCGTCTCCGCCGACAGCAGCTTCGGCGCGAAGACGCCACCGATCAATGCGGTGGTGATCACCACATCGGACTGGGCGCACTGCTCCACCAGCAGCTGACGCTGGCGCTGCTGGTCCTCGGCGGAGAGCTCCTTGGCATAGCCGCCGCCAGCGGCCGCGCTGTCCTTGAGTTCGATGCCGACGTACTTCGCGCCGACGCTCTCGATCTGCTCCTTCACCTCGGGCCGGACATCGGTCGCCACGACGCTGGCGCCGAGACGGCGCGCGGTGGCGATGGCCTGCAGGCCCGCGACGCCGGCGCCGATCACGAAGACCTTCGCGGGAAAGACCATCCCGGCGGCCGTCATGAGCATCGGGAAGTAGCGATTGAGCTCGGTCGCGGCGAGGAGCACGCCTTTGTAGCCGGCGATGTTGGCCATGGAGGACAGGGTATCCATGGCCTGGGCCCGCGTCGTCCGCGGGATCGCATCGGTCGCGAAAGCGGTGAGCTTCCGCGCCGTCAACGCCCGCACGGCGTCGAGGTGGCGCAGCGGCATGAGCGAGCCGAGGTAAATCGCCCCGGGCTTGAGCCACGCGACCTCGTCCCGCTCTCCCAGCGCCGGCGCGTTCACCTTGGCGAGGATGTCCGCGGACCCGAGCAGGGTGCGGGCATCCGCCTCGATGGTGGCGCCGGCCTCGCGGTACAGCGGATCCGCGAAGCCCGCGGCCTCACCGGCGCCGGCCTCGACGGAAATGTCGTAGCCGGCCTGGGTCAGCTTTTTACAGGATTCGGGAACAAGAGCCACGCGTCGCTCGCGCGGAGCGGTTTCTCTGGGGACAGCGATGCGCATCGGGCCTCTCAGTGACTGGGCAAGAGTCGCCAATCTATCCCAATCCACGCGTAGCGGGAGGGGTCGGCGCGGATGCGAGTTGCGATCTGTACACCAATTGCGGTGGCTATCGCAGCAGGAGGATCAGGTAGGCGGCATAGCTACCGAGCAGCAGCAACCCCTCGGAACGGGCCACCTGCATGCCGCTCCGCAGGATCGGGAAGAGCGCGAGGGCAGCGACCATCATCCACACCATGTCGGTGTTCAGCATCGCGGCGGAAACCGCCAGGGGGCGATAGAGCGCAGTCCCGCCCAGAATGCCGAGGATATTGAAGATATTGGAGCCGATCACATTGGCGACTGCGACATCGGTCCGGCCCCGAAGCGCGGCCACGACCGAGGCCGCGATCTCGGGTGTTGATGTCCCTACAGCCACGATTGTGAGGCCGATGACCCGCTCGGAGAGGCCGGCCATGCGGGCGAGGTCGATCGCCCCGGTGACGAGCAGGCGACCACCTCCGCCGAGGAGTGCCAGGCCAGCCACGATTGCAGCGACGGAGAGGCCGGCCGCCGCCGCGGTGGTCCACAGCGTGCGCCCCACGATCGCCCGCTCGAATGCCTCGCGCTCGGCGCCGAATACCGCCTGCCGTGCCAGGCGGATCATGAAGACCGTGAACACCACGTAGGCCGCCAGCATCAGGCCGCCCTCAAGCCGGTCGATGATGCCGTCCCGCGCGAACACCACCACCGCACAGCTCGCGAGAAACATGAACGGCCACTCCACCTTCACCGCGGTCCCCTCGACCGGGATGACGGCGATCAGGGCCGTGATCCCGAGCACGCCGAGGATGTTGAAGATGTTGGACCCGACGATATTGCCGACCGCGATGTCCTGCTGGCCGGCCCTTGCCGCGAGGAAACTCACCACCAACTCCGGCAGCGACGTGCCGATCGCCACGATTGTGAGACCGATGACGGCGGGGGTGACACCGACCTGCCGGGCGACTGCGGTCGCGCCACGGACGAGCAGTTCGCCACCGGCCGCAAGCAGGAGGAGACCAACGACGATCAGGACGGCCGGGGGCATGGGGCGCTGGGAGTGAGTTTGAGCGGCGGCATCATGATCAGAGCTTCGGGAGCTTCAGGCCGCCGGCCGCGGAACCGGCGAGTCGCTTGAGCTCCGTCTCCAGCTTTTTCTGCACGTCGTCCAGCTGGCCCTTCTCGGCCGGCAAACGCTGCAGGGCCTGGGCTTGGAGATCGTTCACTCTGCCCTGCAGCGAGGCGATCTGCTGGTTGACGAGATTGTCCACCGCATCGCGCGCCCGCTTCTCTCCCTTGGCGAGCTCCTCGCCGAGCAGGCCGCGGAGCCGAGCCGCAATGGCGTCGTCGAGGTTGGAACTCACCTTGAGCGTGGGACTGCTCACGGTGCCGCCGAGTTCGGCGTGCACCCGGAGCTGGGTCAGTCCGCTTATTACCCGCCAGATGGTACTCTCGACCAGCGACGCCGTCGCTAATCGGGTGGAGTCGCTGGTCCAGCTTGCCTGACTGCTGCTGACATCCCACGAGCCCGCGATCCGGTCGCCTGCGAGGCTGAAAGCGAACGCCACGTCGCTCCGACCCGGATTCACGGCGAACGGCAGGCCGGGAAGCTGAATCGCCGGCAGGCTCACTCCTTCCACCCCCGCGACGAGCGAGTCCTTCGGCGCCTTGCCGAAGTGGCGGGACATCACCGCCAAGTCGATCCCTACCGGGTGTTCGCCGGCAAGCCGACCGCTTCCGGTCAGCGTCGCCGGACGGCCGTAGAGTTCCGGCTGCGAGGTGATGCCCGAAAAGCTGGCCTTGAACTCATTCTGGGCCGCGGCGCCGGTCGCGAGACCGATGTCGCCCTTCCGCAGCAGGAAGCGCGGGTAGGACTTCTCCCTGGGAAACTCGACCGAGGTCCCCGCCATACGCAGGCGGCTGGGCCCGGGACGATTCCACGGCTGCAGCCCGGGAGGCACGTAGCGCTGCACGATCCGGGCATAGTACAGCGCCTGCTGGAAGTAGTCGGTGCTCTGGGTCCCGAACAGCGACGCCCCGATATTCGGAGCATCGAAGCTCGGCAGCTGCAGGAGCCCCTTGGCAAAGGCGTAGTCCTGCTGCCGTGCGGCGTCGACATCCCGCAGTCCCTGCTGCAGCACCCCGAAGGACGCCTTCATCGTG